>JADHND010000023.1 GCA_016779685.1 Shewanellaceae bacterium
GACCTTTCAGTCACATCAATCCGATATGATACAAGTTGGGGTGGTTGTTCAAAATGAAGAAGGGTGCTGCTATGATCGCTTTCGTGATCGGCTGATATTTCCTATCCGCGACCGGTTGGGGCGATACATCGGATTAGGTGGTCGTGTGTTTGATGACAGTAAACCTAAGTATTTAAATTCCCCAGAAACCCCCTTGTTTCACAAGGGGAAAGAACTGTATGGCTTGTATGAATTAAAACAAGTATGCCGTGAGATACCTCTTATCTTGATGGTTGAAGGCTATATGGATGTGGTTTCTTTAGCTCAGTTTGAAGTGCCTTATGCGGTCGCTTCTCTTGGTACGGCAACGACCTCTGATCAAATACAATTGCTGTTTCGTCATACCAAGCAAATTGTATGCTGTTATGATGGAGACCAAGCGGGTAAAACGGCTGCCTGGCGCTCTTTAACCACAGCTTTGCCTCATCTTAAAGCAGGCCAAATGCTGAAGTTCATGTTTTTGCCTGACCAACATGATCCGGATTCATATATTCGAGCGTATGGTAAACTTGATTTTGAAGCACAAATCCGAGCGGCTTTGTCACTACCCGATTTTCTTATGCAGACATTAAAAAGAGACAACCCAGATGATAAGGCAGCTTTTGTACAGCAAGCCATCACCCTTGCAGAGCAGGTTAATGATGAGATTTTACAAGGCATCTTATTGGATCAGGTGGCATATCAAGTGCGTTTGAACAGCGCTGCTGAATTAAAAAAGAAATTTAACTTGAAGCAGCGAACTTCCCATGCCCCAATGCGCGCTCAAACTACGGATCGTCAACATTACACCATGCGCTTGGCTATCGCACTTTTGTTACAGACCCCCAATTTGGGTTATCAGTTACCTAAGCAGACTGTATTAAGTTACCTCAAAATCCGAGGTGGGAGTCTATTGGCACAATTGCTCGATCTCACCCGAGATCGTCACATCAATACCGGTCAGCTCATTGAACATTTTCGGGATCAGCCTAAAGTAAGACAGATCGTGATTGCGTTATCCAAATGGCATACAGGCGTTGAGCTTGCATCGGTCGGCTGTGAATTTAAAAGCAGCTTAATCTGGTTAAACAACAAGTATCTTGAACAGCAGTTTAATGAACTGAATCAAAAAAAGGCTCTTACGACCGATGAAAGACAACAATTACAAGCGCTTGTTCAAGCATTGCAACGTGCGTAGAGTAGATTATTCGCTGTTAAAAACTAGCCAAAATTGAATCGATCCTGTATAATGAATCGGTTTTAACGTGTTGATTTTTGGTTTAGCTGTCAAATGGCAACTATGACTTTGATGTGCTGAACCGTCTCCGGTAGCCTGTATTGGTGGGAAAATTAAGACTGGTGTGTTGAGCGCTCAACACAATTTTTGTAGAGCTGAAACCAGCCCGCAGTAAAGGTACGTTAAGCTTATAATGTACTGATAACATTCGATAAACTTTAGGTTTTGGATATAAATTATGGAGCATAACTCACAATCTCAGTTGAAAATGCTGTTGTCGAAAGGTAGAGAGCAGGGTTATTTGACCTACACTGAAGTAAATGATCATTTACCGCCTGATATGATAGATTCTGATCAAATTGAAGATATTATTCAAATGATCAACGATATGGGCATTCAGGTGTTTGAAGACGCTCCTGACGCAGATGCTTTATTGCTTACAGAAAACACCACAGATGAAGATGCTGCGGAAGCAGCTGTAGCGGCCTTAGCAACTGTTGAAAGTGAGCTAGGTAGAACGACCGATCCTGTTCGGATGTATATGCGAGAAATGGGCACGGTAGAACTGTTAACCCGCGAAGGTGAAATAAAAATAGCTCAACGCATTGAAGAGGGTATTCATCAAGTCCAATCAGCGGTAGCAGAGTATCCTCAATCCATTCGTTATTTACTAGATCAGTTTGATTCTTTTCTTGCCGAAGAGATCCGATTGACGGATATTATAATAGGCTTTGTCGATCATCAAGATGTTAAAATGCCGATGTCCTCGCATATAGGATCGTCTCTATCGGAAGCTGATTTGGATGATGAAGATCTTGATACCACTTCAAGTCATGATGACGACGAATTAGAATCAGGGCCAGATTTAGAAGAGGCGACTCAGCGTTTTAACAACTTGCGTCTCTTATTTGAAGAGGTACAGGCTGCCATCGCTCAACGTGGTCGTAAACATGAGAAGACGATCGTATGCATAGATAAGCTAAAAGTAGAATTTAGAGAGTTTAAGCTTACACCTAAGAAGTTTGATTTACTGGTATCGATGATGCGAGATGTGATGACACGTATTCGTGTTCAAGAACGCTTGATTATGAAGATATGTGTTGAGCATTGCCAAATGCCTAAAAAATATTTTACCAGCCATTTCAACAGCAGCAAAGCATGGCTACAACAAGAAATTCAGGCACAGCATCCTTTTTCAGCTGCGTTGGTTGTGGAACAAGATGAATTGATGCGTTGCTTAGATCAATTAGAGCAAATTGAGTCTCAAACGCTTATGAACATCTCCGATATTAAAGACATTAATCGTAGGATGTCTATCGGTGAAGCCAAGGCGCGTCGTGCGAAGAAAGAAATGATTGAGGCCAATTTACGCCTGGTGATTTCGATCGCTAAAAAATACACCAACCGCGGTTTGCAATTTCTGGATCTTATCCAAGAAGGTAATGTTGGGTTAATGAAAGCTGTTGATAAGTTTGAATACCGTCGAGGATATAAGTTTTCAACTTATGCAACTTGGTGGATTCGACAGGCGATAACACGTTCTATCGCTGATCAAGCGCGAACTATTCGTATTCCTGTTCATATGATTGAAACGATTAACAAGCTAAATCGTATATCACGTCAAATGTTGCAAGAAATGGGACGAGAGCCGTCTCCCGAAGAGCTTGCGGTGCGTATGCAAATGCCTGAAGATAAAATCAGAAAAGTACTGAAAATTGCCAAAGAGCCGATATCGATGGAAACGCCTATCGGTGATGATGAAGACTCGCATCTTGGCGATTTTATTGAAGATACGACCCTCAGCCAACCTATTGAATCTGCGACCAGTGGTAGCTTAAAGCATGCAACCAATGAAGTTCTGAATGAATTAACGCCAAGAGAAGCTAAGGTTCTGCGGATGCGGTTTGGTATTGATATGAATACCGATCATACGCTTGAGGAAGTGGGAAAACAGTTTGATGTGACGCGAGAGCGTATTCGTCAAATTGAAGCAAAGGCGCTACGTAAATTGCGTTACCCTTCACGTTCTGAAATATTAAAGTCTTTTATTGACGAGTAATTAAAGTAGATTTGATTTTAAGCCTCTCTCTTTAAGAGAGGGGCTTCATCACCATGTGTTTCGGTGAGAGATCACCAGCATAAACAAAAAATTGTTCATTTTGTCATCACTTGATCTGTTGTGCTCATTTTTTTTTGGAAAGTGGGTTACAAAAAGCATTTAAATTATTTATAATCATTAATCATGTTGGCCCCTTAGCTCAGTTGGTTAGAGCACACGACTCATAATCGTTAGGTCCCCTGTTCAAGTCAGGGAGGGGCCACCATCTCTTCTACATACATCCGGTCATCCCACTACTCGTAAGAAATGCTAAAGTGAATGGCGATTCCACCGGCGTTTGATGTGCTGTACTGTCCTAAAGTGGTTGTGCTGCCTGGTGATACAAATAAAGTCCCACCAACATAAATTGTATCTTGGCTGGATGACGTAAAATCATAGTTGTCACCGTCACAAAAAATAGCGCTGTTGTTTGGATTGTTGATATTATAGTGTACGCTGTTTAAGCTGAGTACGATGTTGCTTTGAGTCTCGTGCGCCAATAAACCTGTTGATGTACATGAAATGTTGATGGAAGAGCCACTTGAACTGTTAACTTCAAACGAACCGCTGGTTCCTTGTCCATCTAAGCTTAAGAAGCCAGACGTTCCCATGTTGATCTGACCATTGGGGGAAAGCACAATACCACCACCTGAGCTGGTTGAATCTCCTGAGAGCCGTCCAAAATCGATGTTATTGATGTTACTTACGGTTAGGGATTGAATAAACAGCGCTTCAAAACCAATATCGGAGCTGGTTGCATGAGCAAAAGGACTTAACCCAATTAGGATGCTAAAAAGCCAATTTTTTTTCATATGATCTCCAAAAGAATATATGAATTATGGTTTAATTTGGGTGTTACTGCAAACCTAAATAGCGTTAAAGCATGGTGTACCAGAGGTTCATCACCAAATGCCAGGTATCCACCGGTATTTTATTTTATTGGCATATAAAGCGTATGATTTGGAATTTTTTTGTAGCTGTTTATCTTCGATAAAAGTATCCAAGCTAAGCCAGAACACGATAATCAATGCCAAACAAAGTCCTAGAATGGATCCCATCATACATGAGGCACTGCATACCATAATACCAGTATTGAGGGATACAGGATGTCGGATTAGTCTATATGGCCCATATTGAATCATCACTTGCCATTTGCGTTGATATTTTTGCTGGCAAATTAAGGCCGTCGAATAATTGACCTCAAATAAATAATATAGAATCAGCAGACTCATGATAAAGCCACTGCTGCCTAGGCATTGAACCCAGAAGGGTACCTCCGATAATGCATACCGAGCGGTGTCAATACCATTGCTGCCCAGCCAAAGCACTGTGAGGGACATTAGGACTAAGTTGGATAAACTTTTGATCCAAGATTGACTGAGTTTAAGCAAGTTTTGAGTTTGCTTATTGACGATATTGAGATCATGGGCATAATGGATAGAGAAAGACATGATGGTGATGGCGACTAAAAATAACCAGCCTTCGAGCCACCTCAGCGTACCGGCTCCGCTAAAAATTAGGCAAGCATAAAAACAAAAAGCGAAGAGCTGAGATGAAAAATGATTTTTTGAGCTCATACATCTAACAAACAAATCAATTTATACATTGAGTATAGGCTCTAAGCAGTCAATTCTCAAATAGCATCATCTTTGTAGTGGCCTGAATCATTTATTGTGATTAAACATTGATGGGCTTGGTGGTGTATCAATTTCAAGATATAAGTTTTGCGGTGCTTCAGGCGGTCGTGTTTTAAAGCGCCGATGGATCCATAGGTATTGAGATTGATTGCCGTTGATGATGGTTTCAATTTCTGTGTTGATCCGCCGTGCATCAGATACTGTACAATCTGATGGGAAATTTTTTAAAGCTTCTTTTAAGACCACGCGATATTGATGGTTTGAGGTTCTTTCAATAAAACAAGGATAGACTTTAGCGCGTCCAAGTCTGGCTATAGAAGCGGTTGTGGTCATTGTTGCCGCTTGTTCTACCGCAAATAAAGGGACGAAGACATTGGGAACATTGCGTATGTCCTGATCAGCTTGGTACCAAATGCATTGTTTGTTGCGTAGGGCTTTAATCATTTTTTTTATGTTGTTTTTTGGAATCATTTCGCCTGTAAAACGGGTGCGCTTGCTGACCTGTAAATATTCCAGAAAAGGGTTGCTGTGTGGGCGGTAGACACCAGAAATATTGAGTCTTTGAGCCAACAATTGGGCGCCAATTTCGAGCATTAAGGTATGTACAGGCATGATGATAGCGCCATAAAGTGGATCAATCACCTCAAGATTTTCGATATGCATGAAGCGTTTAATTTTATTTGGTGACCAAAACCATGCGTTGATGGTATCGAAGAGCGACCGACCTAATTCTTTGAAGTTGTCATGAAGCAACTGTTGCTGCTGCTGGCGTGATAAATTTGGTAAGCACAGTTCTATATTACGAATGGCAATGAGCCGGCGCCGCTTCAAAATCCAAAACAGCAATTTACCCATCTGGCAACCCAACCACATTTGAATCTTTATAGGTAGGTGTGATAACAAAAACGCGCTTACATATATTATCCAGTAACCCCAAAACTTAGGATACCATAGTTGAGATTTGAGATGAGCTTGTTGCGTCATATATATTTCCATTTATTTTAAGTGGTATGTAATAGTTTTGTTGTTAAATTGGTTTAAATAATACATAATTTTCTCGATTTGTTAAATAAAAAAAGAAGGCAGCTTATGGAATCGAGGTTACCAGCATTTGAAAATGGACGAGTACTTTTGGTTGGGGATGTCATGCTTGACCGATATTGGTCTGGATTGACGCAACGCATTTCTCCAGAAGCACCGGTGCCTGTGGTGCTGGTAAATCAGCATCAAGATCGTCCAGGTGGTGCGGCTAATGTGGCATTTAATATGGCTACATTGGGTTGCAATGTGTATTTAAAAGGCATTATCGGGGAAGATGAAGCGGGTAAGAAGCTGCTAGAAAAAATTGATTCGCTTGATGTTAAGGCGGATATGATAGTTGTGCCTCAGATGCCTACGATTGTGAAGTTAAGAGTATTGAGTGCTGGTCAGCAGTTAATAAGACTTGATTTCGAACAACCCTATCATGCAAAAAATGCTCAAAAATTGATCCAAGATAGCATTGAATGTTTATCGGAAAATCAGGTCTTAGTGTTATCAGATTACGCTAAAGGTAGCCTTGTACACGCGCAGGAGCTTATCCAAGCAGCCAAAAAAAACAATCTTTATGTGGTGGTTGATTCTAAGGGTAACGACTATGAAGCTTTTCGTGATGCTGATTTATTAACCCCGAATCTGCATGAATTTGAAAGTATGGTAGGTCGAGTGACCAGTGATCAAGATTTACAGGAAAAAGCGTTGCACTTAATTCGTTTTTTAAACTTGCAAGCTCTATTGGTCACACGCTCAGAACAGGGCATGACACTGATTAAACGCGATGCTGAAGTATACCATTACCCAACACATGCACAGGAGGTTTTTGATGTCACCGGAGCTGGTGATACGGTTGTTGCTGTCATTGCTGCTAGTATAGCAGCAGGTGCGGATTTACAGCAGGCCTGCTATTTAGCCAATGTTGCTGCGGGTCTGGTGGTGGGTAAATTGGGGACTTCCACTGTGACATCAATCGAGTTAGCGAAAGCATTGAATGCTTTACAAGGTAATGAATACAGTGGTGTGGTTTCCCAACATCAAATGTTAGCGATGGTCGGTCAAGCGCGACTTCATCAAAAAAAAATTGTGATGACCAATGGCTGCTTTGATTTATTGCATGCAGGGCATGTGCAATATTTAAAGCAGGCCAAAGCATTGGGTGACATCTTGATCATTGCTGTCAATTCAGATGAATCAGTCAGGCAACTCAAGGGAAAAAATCGTCCGATTAATGATTGCAAGCGTCGCATGTCTGTTCTAGCTGGATTATCCGTTGTTGACTTTGTGTGTCAGTTTGAAGAGGATACACCATTGGCCTTGATTCAATTAATTCAGCCAGATGTCTTGGTCAAGGGTGGTGATTATGTATTAGAAAGCATCGTTGGATATGATGCGGTACAGGCTTATGGCGGTCAAGTTCGGGTACTGGGTTTTCATGAAGCTTGCTCAACCAGCGGCATGATAGAAGCTATCATTGAGCAAGGAGCTTAAAGACAATCGAAAAGCATAGCCATGACTATAAGTGATATTTATTTCTTAAAATACATGGCTATAGCTGCTGTTTAATTTTGTTTCAGACAATGACTGAGTTCGGAAACTGTTTTTTTAGCATCGCCAAACAGCATCCGCGTATGTTGACAAGTAAACAAAGGATTGGGCAACCCGGCATATCCTGTTTTCAAGCTTCTTTTAATGACGATAACTTGTTTAGCTTCATCTACATTTAAAATAGGCATTCCATAAATAGGACTTTGGGTGTCGACTCTGGCGGACGGGTTGATCACGTCGTTTGCGCCGATAACAATGACCACATCAGTTTCTTTAAATTGAGGATTAATTTGATCAAGTTCAACCAATTGTTCATAAGGAATTTCGGCTTCGGATAACAATACATTCATATGCCCCGGCATTCTTCCAGCAACAGGGTGAATGGCATAACGAACCTCAATATTGAGTGACTCTAGTAGGTTCGCCATTTCTCGAACAGCATGTTGAGCTTGAGAACTCGCCAGCCCAAACCCGGGAACAATGACAACTTGTTGTGCATTTTCTAAAATCATGGCCACTTCTTCAGTGGAGGTTTTAGCAATGTTGCCTTGGTAAATTTTGTCAGCAAGGTCATCGATAGAGCTGTGTTTGTTGTTCCCTAAAAAGACCTTTAACAAGGAACGATTCATAGATCGACACATGGTGAGGGTTAAGATAAAACCAGATGTGCCAACCAGAGAGCCAGCGATGATCAAAACGGTATTTTGAGTAATGAATCCTGCTACTGCCGCGGCTAATCCAGAATAAGCATTAAGAAGAGAAATGACCACAGGCATGTCACTGCCACCTATTGGTAGAATTAGCATACAGCCTAGTACGAGCGAAATAGTAAGCAAATGTTGTACCCAATAAGCCTGATTGAAACCTTGAATACAAAGGCCAATTAAATACAGGATAGAGAATGCTGCGATTAAGTTTAAAGGATTATGAAGGGGAATCATAATTGAACGAGAGGGAATGAAGCCTTGTAATTTACCGAAAGCCACCACTGAGCCCGTTAAGGTAATGGCTCCGATTACAATGGTAATGTAAATTGAGCTAATGACCATCACATCTGTATACAAAAATATGACCTGAGCATGATTGAGTGCGACAAACAAGGATGCTGCACCACCCAGCCCATTTAAAGCGGATATCATTTGTGGCATTGCTGTCATTTTAACTTGTCGAGCAATCCAGAAGCCAATCGAGGACCCCAGCAGTATACCAATGACTATTAGTTGGTAGTGTAATATACTTATATGCACCAACGTTGCAATAACAGCGATTAGCATACCCAAGGCTGCTAACCGATTGCCTCGAATGGCACTACGTGGATGCGCCATATTTTTAATGCCAAAGATAAACAAAAGAGTGCTGGCAAGATAAGCTAAATAGCTCCAATATAGTTCCATATCTGTGATTTCCTATTTATTTTTTAGAAAACATGCCTAACATGCGATTTGTAACTAAAAAACCGGCAACAACATTAATCGTAGCGCAGGTGACTGCAAGAAAGCCCAGTACTTCTGTGATCAATTGTTCGCTGGAACCTGTTGCTAAAATGGCACCGACAAGTGTAATGCCAGAGATAGCGTTACAACCTGACATAAGAGGTGTGTGGAGGGTGGCCGGAATTTTATTAATAAGCTCAACACCAAGAAATAAAGCTAGGATAAAGATAGTTATTAAGAATAAGAGTTCCATTTATACGGTCTCCTTTACTTTCTTAGCCAGTTTTTTTAAGCTTTGGTTAATAAATTGACCTTGCTGACAAATACATGATTCAAGCAAAATATCATCTTTAAATGCAGCAGACTCATCTGTGTTTTGTTGGAGTAGGTTGATAAAGTTCCGAATGTTGTTTCCAAACATTTGGCTTGCATGTAATGATTTATAGGACGTAATGTTGTCGATTCCGACGATGGTGATGCCTTCATATTCAATAATTTCACCGACCTCGGTGAGTTCGGTGTTACCGCCAGATGCGGCAGCCAAATCAATGATGACGGATCCTTTTTTCATTTTCTCTATCATATCTTCAGTCATTAAGATGGGTGCTTTTTTTCCAGGTATCGAGGCTGTTGTGATGACGATATCTTTGTTTAATAGAACCTGCTCTAAGCCTTGCTGCTGTAGCTTTAAGAAATTTTTCGATGGCTCATTGGCGTAACCCTGGCTGTTTTCTAGGTTGTCTGCAATTAGATTCAGAGAAACCGGTTTGGCACCAACAGAAATAATTTGTTCCTGAGTTGCTTCACGAACATCGTAGGCTTCAACGATGGCACCTAACCGCTTAGCTGTAGCGCAGGCTTGTAGACCAGCGACACCAGCTCCGATGACCAATACGCGTGCAGGCGATAAGGTACCTGCTGCTGTGATCATCATGGGTAAAAGTTGTGGTGACAAATCCGCAGCTGAAATCACCGCTTGATAGCCAGCAATGGTACCAATTGTCGATAATACATCCATACTTTGTGCGCGTGTGATTCTAGGCAACATTTCGAGGGCAAATACGGTTGTTCGCTGCTTATTTAATTTATTGAGAAATTTTATGTTATTAAAAGGGTCAAACATACTGACCAAGATATGTTTTTCCTGAAGGTATTTGATGGACCGCTGTAAACTATGATGTAAGTTTAACCCGATGATGATTTGAGCCTGATCTAAAATTTGTTTTTGGGTCTTAAGTACTTCAGCGCCAACTTTTAGATAATCTTGATCTGATATTTGAGCGTCTGATCCGGTGCCTGATTGCACACTGACTGAAAAGTCATTCTTGATGAGCCAAGCGACATCTTGAGGTGTCAATGCAACACATCGTTCATCTTTTTTTAATTCTTTAAGCAGGCCTATTTTCACAAGTTAACTCCTGTTCAACCGGATTTTTCTGTTTTGTTACGACCATGACACAGACATGGCTTTAACGAGAATGGATTTCTTAAAGATATAAATAATCGCAATCCATTTATAATTTTAGTTAAGAATTTATAAATAGGATCGAATAACTAGAAAAATTAGATGGAAATTAGAGTAAATTAAGCTTATTAGCGGCTAGCTTATTCAGGCTTTGTGTTAGTGTGGGAGGTGCCTGATACGAATTCTAAGTATCAGGCGCATTTTCTTTATTTTTGAAATCGTTCTTCGCTAGCGATAATTTCATGACGTGCGGCATTCAGATCATCCCACCCATCTACTTTAACCCACTTCCCTTGTTCAAGGTCTTTATAGCGTTCAAAAAAGTGCTGAATTTGTGATTTGAGTAATGAAGGTATGTCATCAACCGATTTAATATGGTCATATTCTTTGCATATTTTTGATTGTGGCACTGCAAAAATTTTAGCATCTTCGCCGGATTCATCGGTCATTTTAAGCACGCCAACTGGACGACAACGGATTACAGATCCTGGTTGCAGAGGGTAGGGTGTTGGCACTAACACATCTACCGGGTCACCATCTAGGCTTAAGGTGTTGTTGATGTAGCCATAGTTACATGGATAAAACATGGGTGCAGTCATACATCTATCGACAAATAAACAGCCAGTCTCTTTATCGACTTCATATTTAATGGGATCGTGATTTTGTGGAATTTCAATAACAACGTAAATATCATCTGGTAAGGAAAGTCCAGCGGGCACATTGTTTAAGCTCATGATAAAACCTTAAATAAATGAATTTAAAGAAGGTATTGTACCAAATAAAAAATTTTGATGCATCTAGAGGAGGTAAAAACCTTAGTTGTTAATAATGAGGTTAGCGTCTCGCTTACGGGTAAAAATAAACAGTAAGGTGATAATAGATAGAATCATGCAATACCAGACATAACTAACGGATTCTAGTGGTGTAATCTCGAAAGCAGCAGAGACCAATAAAGCTTGAGCGCCGTATGGTATGATCCCCTGAATGATACAAGTAAAAATATCCAGTATGGATGCCGAACGCTTAGCAGGAATGTTGTGCTCTTTAGCTAAAGCTTTAGCCACCCCACTGCTAATGAGAATGGCCACTGTATTGTTTGCGATGCATAAATTGGTTAAAGAAGCAGTGAATCCTATGCCTGCTTCAGCGGCTCTAACCTTAATATTCTCATTTTTTTTTCCAACAAGAATAATAATATTTTCAATGTGTTGACTAATATATGCCAGGCCACCCTGTTTGTACATGAGTGCTGCTAATCCGCCAATCAGCATCGATAGGAGAAATATTTCTTGCATGTTGACAAAGCCGCTGTAAATGTCTTCCGCCATCAGCATAAATGTATAGGTATCCATATAAATACCGATACCGCTAGCGATGAGAATGCCGAAGGTTAAGACCACAAATACATTTAATCCTGAAATAGCAAGAATCAAGATTATCAGGTAGGGTATGACACTGATGATGTCATACTGTTGTTCTGAGAGGCTGACGGTCTCGTTGTTGGCCGCGCTGAAAAATAAGATAGCAATTAAGGCTGAAGGAATGGCGTATATTAAGTTTTCTTTAAATTTATCCGACATTTCACATCCCTGAGTTCGGGTAGAGGCAATGGTGGTATCGGAGATGATGGATAAGTTATCCCCAAAGAGTGCGCCGGATAAGATGGCTCCAGCCATAAGAGATGGGTCAATGCCAGCTGTTTGAGTAATCCCAACTGCGACAGGTGAAATGGCTGCAAGTGTGCCCATCGATGTGCCCATGGCTGTTGCGATAAACGCAGTGATAATAAAAAAACCAGGTACTAAAAAAGATCCTGGAATATAATTCAACCCTAAGGCGACAGTGGCTTCAACCCCGCCAGTTGCTTTGGCTACTGCGGCAAAAGCGCCAGCCAGCAAATAGATTAAGCACATGGTGATAATATTGTTGTTGCCGATACCATCAATAAATTGTGCCAATGCTTTGGTGAGTGGTTCTTCTGACAGCAAGATAGCTAGGATAATACAAGGTAGGATAGCCACAACACTTGATAGCTGATAAAAAGCAAACTCAACGCCTTTACTTTGAAAATAAACACCTGTGCCAATAAACAGGGTTAAAAAGCAAATAAGAGGTAATAGTGCTACAGCACTTGGTTTAATGTGGCTATCAGCGTGAAGGTCTAAAATAATCGGTTCCTTGAGTATGGAGGAATGCGCACTTTAAAAGTATAGTATACCCTTTTGAAAAGCCTATGCGTTGAGTTTGATTTTGTCTATTTGAGATAAATCTTGTTGATATCTGGCTAAATGATGTCTGTTAGACAGCCTGAAAAGATAAGATCTTGTCTGCTTTCGATAGGTAAAATTAAGGCATCAATGGTACAATCAAAGCATTAAAATTAAGCATGAGATAGATATGCATATTCATATTCTAGGTATTTGCGGTACTTTTATGGGGGGGCTGGCGCAGTTAGCTAAAGCACGTGGTTATCATGTCACAGGATCGGATGCGCAGGTTTATCCACCGATGAGCGATCAATTGGCCGAACAAGGTATCTCCTTGATTGAAGGCTACGATGTGGCCCAGTTGTCTCCAAAACCGGATGTCGTTGTGATTGGAAATGCTTTATCAAGAGGCAATCCGTGCGTTGAAGCTATTCTTAATGATGATTTTAAATATACCTCAGGTCCTCAGTTTTTAGCGGAATACATTTTATACGGTAGACAAGTGATTGCTGTTGCTGGCACCCATGGCAAAACAACCACAACCAGCATGCTAGCTTGGATCTTAG
>JADHND010000024.1 GCA_016779685.1 Shewanellaceae bacterium
CGTTGTTTTTATCCAATAAGATGATCACGATGAGTAGGCTCATGTTAGACAACAAGCAATGGTACCAACAATTTTGGCCTTGGTTTTTAATCAGTATCCCCCTATCTTCTATTATTGTGTGTGCTATTATCATCAGCGTTGCTATGCAACATCAAGATGATTTGGTGACGGAAGATTATTATAAAAAAGGCCGTGCGATTCACTTAGAACGCCAAAAGCTCAATCGTGCCCATGAGCTTCAACTCATTTTTTCATTGTCAATGGATCAGCACCAGATGCAATTATCACAAACGCATGGGCAACCTCATCACGGGATGTTGATGATTCACTTTTACCATGCCACCATGGCTGCAAAGGACATGTCTTTCCAACTCACGCCTGATGCCAATTCGACCTATCGTTTCGAATTGCCTTCCTTAATATCCGGTCAATGGACGATAGAGATTCAAAACCATGATCACAGCTGGCGGATCCGTCGCAAGGTGAGATTGGATCAGGCTAGGATCACACTGGAAGCATGACCGATACAGTTGCTGCTTGTTTTCATTGCGGTGAACCATGCCCCAATCCTGTTGTGTTAACCGCACAGATTGATCAGCAATCGCAACCGATGTGTTGTTTTGGTTGTCAAGCGATTGCAACGAGCATCATGAATGCAGGCTTAACCTCCTATTACCGATTACGCACCGAACCCGCAGCGCCGACAACAGGGACTGCGCAGCGCGTTGTCGATCCAAAGAGTTATGACGATCAAAGGCTTCAGATAGACTTTGTACATCACACCACTGCGGGGGATGAAACCACATTAAATTTAGAAGGTATGACATGCAGCGCTTGTGCTTGGCTAATCGAATCGAGTTTACAAGCTCTATCCGGGGTGATGACGTGTTCAGTGCATGGAGCCACCCAGCGCTTGTATGTGACCTGGAATCCCAAAGTACTTCGGTTAAGTGACATCATCACCCGTGTTTCTAGAATAGGCTACCAAGCATCACCGTGTCCGCTACAACACGATCAGCAGGAGCAACAGCAGCGGGCTCGAAC
The DNA here is from genome assembly GCA_016779685.1 of Shewanellaceae bacterium. Classification (GTDB taxonomy): domain Bacteria; phylum Pseudomonadota; class Gammaproteobacteria; order Enterobacterales; family Shewanellaceae; genus UBA2521. The sequence goes on from JADHND010000024.1 coordinate 1,045, forward strand.
CGATCAATTGCTATGGCGTCTCGGCTTTGCCGGGCTTGCAACCATGCAAGTCATGATGTTTGCGTGGGCATTGTACAGTGGTTACTTTACCAGTATGGATGCCACCATCGAACGCTATTTGCAATGGATCTCTTTATTGCTCTGTACACCCGTTGCATTTTATTGTGCCCAACCCTTCTATATCAGCGCTCTACGAGCATTGTCTATGCGCCGAGTCAACATGGATGTGCCTGTCAGTTTGGCTATTTTAATGGCATATACTGCAAGTTGTGTGGCTTTATGGCAGCAACATCAGGTCGTTTATTTTGAATCCATTACCATGTTTACCTTTTTTCTGTTGCTAGGCCGATGGCTCGAAGGCCAAGCCCAACAGTTCGCGGCGACTCAAATTAGTAAGTTGCGGCAGCTGATCCCCACCATGGTCTATGTCAAACAACCCCAGGGTTTTCAATGGCAATCGGTGAAGCTATTGCAGTTAAATGACACCATTTGCGTCGGTGTAGGTGAGCGTATCCAAGCCGACGGCGTTGTTCTTTCTGGTGCGTCAACGGTTGAAGAATCGATGTTGACCGGCGAATCAACGCCGATTACCAAGCGCCAAGGTGATGCCGTCTATTGCGGTACCATTAACATTGAACAGCCCTTGTATGTGCGTGTCACCGCCATTGGCACCCAACAGGTAATCGCGATGATGCTGCATCTTCAAGAAAAAGCCTGCTTAAGTAAGCCTAATATGGCCTTGTTAGCTGAAAAAGTTGCGCGTTATTTTGTGCCTTCTGTTTTGATCATAGCGGCATGTACCTACGGTATTTGGTCTATTTTGGATCCCTCTCGTGCTTTTGTTGCCATGCTATCGGTATTAATCGCTACCTGTCCTTGCGCCCTGGCATTGGCGACACCGACAGCGATGACCTGTGCGATGGCTTGGTTACAGCAACGTGGCGTTGTGTTGCGCAACCCGACTGTCTTTGAAACCCTAACCCAATTAGATGATGTCATTTTCGATAAAACAGGTACCCTCACTCAAGGTCAATTTACCATCATCTCGGTTCAGTGTGTAGCAGGCCATAGCACTTTGCAAGTAGGGCAATGGGCGCATGCACTTGAGCAAGGCAGTCATCACCCATTGGCGTCAGCATTTGGGGCGTATGCTGATCACAACCACCGAGTGGCAGAGCATCATGTCCGGCAAGGTCAGGGGGTGGAAGGATACATCGAGGGTGTTTTTTATCAGCTAGGTAGTTCAACCTGGTTAAACCAACCTAAAAGTGCTGTTAATACTTTGTATCTAATGCAAAATCAACAGCTTATAGCCATATTTGCGCTGCAAGACCAATTGCGCGATCAGGTCAAACCGACCTTGCGTTACTTAGAGGACGCTGGTTTGGCGATCCATTTACTCAGTGGTGACAGCGAAGCACAAGTTCATGCGTTAGCCAAAACTTTGAATGTCTCACATCAGCGCAGCCACCAAACCCCGGTGGCCAAATTAACCTATTTACAACACCTTCAGCAGCTTCAGCGCAAGGTTGCTGTGGTCGGCGATGGCATGAATGACAGCCCGATGCTAGCAGCTGCTGATGTGGCGATTGCTATGGGCAGTGGTATGGCACTTAACCACACCACCGCAGATGTTGTTTTAACCCACAACGCGATTGCTGAGCTGCCAACACTACACCACATTGCTCGCATCACTCAGCGTATTATTCGTCAAAATTTGGCTTGGGCATTGCTGTATAATTTGAGCGTGTTACCCTTAGCGGTAGCCGGGTGGTTGCCACCCTACGTTGCTGCACTTGGCATGTCGCTCAGCTCTTTATTGGTGACCATCAATGGTTTACGTATATTGCGTTTTAAAGGAGTTTAGATGCGTATTCTTTTTATTTTAATTCCGATTGCGGTGCTGTTTATCACAGTGGCGATCGCGCTCTTTTATTGGGCGGTTAAAAATCGTCAATTTGATGATTTAAACAAGCACAGTCTCAGCATCTTATGGGAAGAAAACCCCAATTCAAGTACACAGGATCCCCCGCATGGACATGATCACAAACTTTAGTTACACGGGCGCTTTTATGGTCGGTTTAATGGGCGCTGGTCACTGCATGGGGATGTGTGGTGGTATTGTCGGCGCCTTGTCGTGTTCGTTGCCACACCAAGATAACAAATGGTCGATGATGCTGTGCTATCATTTGGGGCGCATTGGCGCATATAGTATGGCGGGCGGCTTGGCTGCCAGCTTAACTTGGTTGGTCAGTCACATCGTCTCGATGCAATTGATGTTAATTGGTCTTCGGTTGGCGGCGGGATGTACTATGATTTTAATTGGGTTGTATGTCGCCAATCTTTGGCTAGGTATTCAACGGCTTGAAGCGGTTGGACATCAGGTTTGGCGAGTGGTTCAACCCTATGCCCAGCGAGCCATGCACATCCAGAGTAAAAAACAAGCTTGGCTCGCCGGATCCCTATGGGGATGGCTACCTTGTGGGCTGGTTTATAGCGCCCTGACTTGGGCATTGGCCAGCGGTGATCCACTGGAAGGTGCCCTCCTGATGTTTATGTTTGGTTTGGGTACCCTGCCCGGATTATTAACGTTCGGGCTATTTGCTCAACAATTACACCATATCGTGCGCCATCGTGCGTTTAAATGGTGCATGGGCGGTATGTTCGTTTTATTTGGATTGCAGACCTGTTTGATTGCGGGACAACAGCTGTCTAAAATGGCATAACCAATGTATGTAAAGCAAAAGGACTTGGCACATGGAAAAAATGCAGACATTATTGGTCGTACTCGAACCCAATAAGATGGAACAGCCTGCCTTGATACGAGCCGTTTATCTAGCGCAGCGGCTGCAAGCACAGGTTACAGTTTTGACTACTTTGTACAACTTTTCCTATGAATTAACCAGTTTAATGAGTCAAGATCGAGAAGCGGTCAAATTGGCTTTGATTCAAGAACACCAGACTTGGGTGCAAGCTGTATTAGCACCTTATCAGGAGACTGGCTTGGTCATCAAGGTGCATATCGAATGGCATCGACATTTGTTCGAAAGTGTCATTCAGTTTGCGATGCAGCATCGTTTTGATTTGATTATGAAAGCTACCTACGCCCATGAAGGGATTCAATCGATCGTGTTTACGCCAACAGATTGGCATTTACTTCGAAAAAGCCCTATTCCAGTGTTGCTGGTTCATGACGAAGTTAGGTCTGAACAAGGTAACATCCTATGTGCATTAGATGTGGTTGCCGACCGCGACGAACATGTTCAATTAAATCATGCTTTGATTCAAGCCAGTTTGCATTGGGAAAAACTGCTCGATGCTGAGGTTCATTTAGTTAACAGTTACCCGGAAACGCCGGTTAATATTGCGATTGAATTACCTGATTTTGATGTACAAGCCTACAATCAATCCATCCAAACACAACATGAACAAAAAATGCTGACTTTAGCCAATGCCTTTGATTTAGCCCCCTCCCAATGTCATGTGCAAGCAGGGCTACCCGAAGATGTCATCCCTGAACAAGCGCAGCAACTCAACGTAGAGCTTGTGATCATCGGTATGGCTGGTCGAACAGGTCTCTCAGCTGCTTTAATCGGCAATACCGCAGAACATGTCATCGACAATCTTAGCTGTGACTTGTTGGCTATCAAATCAGCAGAATATCGGACACCTATAGTGCCTGTTGAAGAAAAATAAGTACCATCACCAATGTTTATGGTACCTAAATCTGCATGAGGAAGTGCCATGCCCAGTGACCTCAACACTGTACCAGTTGCGAGCTTTTTTTTGCACATAACCGCTGATGGTATATACTTATTTCTTGAATGATTTTACGTTTTCATAATCTAAAAGGTGATAATTTATGCGAAATTTTAAGATGATATCAATGTTAGCTGCATCATCGCTGCTGTTTGCTACGGCAGGTTGTAGCGAGGATGATGACCTACTGAGTGCTTTAGGTTTTGCAGATTTTGAGGGCGACGTGTCTGAAGCTGAGGGGCTCATCACTGGATTTGGCAGTGTTGTGATAGATGGCGTCCGCTATCAAACCAATGGCGCAGCCATGATGGATGATGATGATTCAACTGTCTCAGAAAATACATTGTCAGTTGGCATGCGCGTTGATATTGAATCGAAGTTCAAAGAAGGCACAGACGGTAAAGAGGACACAGGCTTTATTAGCAAGCTCACCGTGAGCGATCAAGCATGCGGAAAAATTGTAAGTACCGACGTCAGTGAAGAAAAAATATATGTATATGGTGAAACCATCACCTACAACTCAGACACCGTTTTTTCCGGTTTCGACACCGAAAATTTAGAGCTTGAGCTCATCAAGGATGTTCCCATTGCCGTCAGTGGCTATCGTGATGCAACTGGTCTGCTCACCGCAACGAACATCAGAAAAAAAGATTTATCTTATGCTAATGCTAATGAATCTAAGATCCAAGGTGTCATTGCAAGCCTTAACAACGGTGATAAGACCTTTAGCATTGAGGGTATAAAAGATGAAAATGGCGTCAATATCGTTTTCAATTATACCACCTATACCACCCCCCCTACTGACCTTGCTAATGGTAAAGTTGTCCATGTCACGTTTGACTCATCTGACCAAACAGTCAGCAAGATAAAATTAGCGAAATCAGAAACCCGAGAATTGGGAAAAGATAAAAAAATGGTGATCCGTGGAGTAGCTAATGTAGCAAATATGAAAATTGGCAAAGTTCCATATCAATTAGCAGATGATGTCGTCTACAAATTTGGATCATCAGGTGATTTAGATGGTAAAATGGTTGTAGCCAAAGGCACCATTATAGATGATAGCGGTACTAAAAAATTGGAAGTCCGTGAAGTGATGTTTCATAAAGAGACATCTAAATTCATCGAAGGCAAAATTACTAAAATAGATGACATCGCTAATGAGCCTGGTAAATTGATTACCGTTGATGGTATCGGTTTAAAATTGACGCGTCGCGCCAGACTAAGCAGTAAACATAAGTCCAAAGGGAAAGATGCTTTTTCTGCTCTAGAAGTAAATGATTATGTTGCAGTTGGTTATTTTGAGGATGGTAGCGATAAAATTATCGTTAAATTAAAGCTGGTTGATGATTCCAAAGCAGGTTTTGATAAAGATGAACTCTTATACAAGGTAGATGATGTACAGAATTTAGTCTTTACTACTGCTGAACTTACCTACACCAAACCAGATCAAAGTAGCTCTAATAAATATGACACAACTGCCGCTAAATTTTATAACCAATATGGCTTAGTGCTGACTCAAGTCGACTTTGCTTCAGAAATGTCCGACCTTAAAGTGATCCTGATGGTGTCGACAAAAGACAATGCGGGCAAGTTGATAAGTGCCTTCATAATGGATCCAGCCGCTCGAACGCTGAATGTCAAATTAGCTAAAAAACAAACGGCGGCAGAAGATGATTATACATTCACGCTTGGGAAAGCGAGTTTTATTATAAGCGCAACCTCGAATGTATTGAACGCTGCTTCAGCTTCAGTTAAAAAAGTGACGCTGGATAATAATGGCGATGTCGCCTTGACTGATGTTGACATCTCAACAAACGATAATAAAGCTTTAGAAGAAATAAATGGTTTACGTGCTGAGAATGATGTTATGGTTAAAGTATCGGGTACGGTAACGGAAACGGGAACGGAATTCTCACCTAAAGTGATGTATATTTATGGCGATATGGATGTGTTTAAAAAGCATATGATTCATCCGCGTAAATAACAGAACGCTGGTCAAATCAAAAACGTTAGCTATGATATAGCTAACGCTTTTTTGTATCGATGCCTGAACAGGAAACTTGCTATGCAAATTTTATCACCTCAATCGGTTCAGTTAGGCGAGTTGCCTATTCGACGTATTTTACCGCATCCAACGCAGGCTCAAGTTGGACCTTGGATTTTCTTTGATCATTTTGGACCGGTTGAATTTAAACCTGATGAAGGTGTCAATGTTCTACCGCACCCTCATATTGGTTTAGCCACCGTGACTTTTTTATTTGAGGGTGCTATTGTGCACCGTGATTCTTTAGGCAATCATCAGGTGATTGAACCCGGGGCTATCAATTTTATGGTGGCTGGCAAAGGGATTGCTCATTCCGAACGTGAATCGTCGCGTGATAAGCAACGCAAACGTTGGGTGCACGGCTTGCAATTGTGGTTGGCTTTACCAGAAGCACAGGAAAGCATCGCGCCCTCTTTTGCCCATTATGCAGCAGCTGATTTACCTGTACATGCAACAAAAGCAGCCCGTATTAAGGTACTCATTGGAGAGGCCTACGGGCTTCATTCACCGGTGACAACTTTTTCACCGACTTTATATTTGAATATGTTGCTTGAACCCGGTGCTCGGTTTGACTTACCCATTGCACCGGAGTTGGCTTTATACGTCATTGAAGGCGATGTTGAGGTAGCGGGAACAAGTCTGACTGAGTATCAACTGTGTCATGTAACTGCGATGGAACCTGTCCAACTGAAGAGCAACAGTCAAGCGCATATTATCTGCATAGGTGGCGAACCTTTATCGAAACGGCATATGGCTTGGAACTTTGTGGCCAGTGATCCAGCACGCTTAGAGCAAGCGATGTTGGATTGGCAGCAGCAGCAATTTGATCCTGTCGTCGGGGATGACGGTCGCTTAGATTTAATGGATTCTGATTAGGTAAAAAAATATGACAAACAAGTTACGATCACGCTACGGTGAATGGGCCTTAATCACCGGGGCATCTGAAGGGATTGGTTTAGCCTGTGCCGAAGCCTTGGCAGCTTTGCAATTTAATTTGGTGCTGGTGGCCAGACGTGGTGAGCGATTAGAAGAAATCGCCGCGCCTTTACGGCAACAACATGGCATCGACGTGCAGGTTAAACCCCTCGATTTATCGATGCTCGCTAACAACCAGCTACTTTGTCGCGAGGTAGAATCTCTCGATATTGGCTTAGTGGTGACCTCAGCCGGTTTTGGTACGTCAGGTGAATTTGTAGAAAACACCTGGACAGCTGAAATGAATATGATTGAACTCAATTGCATTTCATCCGCTTTTTTAGCGCATCATTTTGGCCAAAGGTTCAAACAACAACAACGCGGTGGTTTGGTATTGCTCAGTTCGATAGTTAGCTTGCAAGGCATTGCTTATATTGGGAACTATGCCGCCACAAAAGCTTATATCCAATCTTTAGGTGAGGCACTTTATGCCGAACTAAAACCTTATCATGTTGATGTGCTCACTTGTGCGCCGGGCCCGGTCGCCACTGGTTTTGCGAAACGGGCTGGTATTGAAATGAGTTTTGCGGCAACGTCAAAGGTGACTGCTGCCGGCATTGTGTCGGCATTAGCCCGGCGCCAGCGGACGGTGCGCCCCGGTTGGTTGGCTAAATGTTTGAGCTATCCGTTAGAAATCCTGCCGCGCAGTTGGCGTTTTCCCTTGATTGACACCGCCATGAAATTATTACTCCGACACCCCAAAACACCTCATGGTAAATCCAAATAAATTTGGATACAATACAGCTTCATTTTTTAGGTTAAAAGGAATTTAATATGCAACCCTACAAATATGTACTGATAAGTGCTCTATTCGTCAGCAGCAGCCTTTGTTCAGCGGCTTGGCAAATTGATGAGCAGCAGTCGGTCGTTAATTTTAGTTCAACCAAAACGTTAACAACGGGACATGCAGTAACCGAGAACCACGAAATCAGCAGCGTGGTCGGTCAAGTCGATGATCAAGGTCACTTTAACTTTAAGCTAGATACCCGTACCGTGAACACCCATATTCCGCTACGAGATGCACGTTTAAAACAACATCTGTTTCATACCGCCGTGCACCCTTGGATTCAGATCACCGGTCAACTCACGCCGATAAATCTAAGTTTGCTGTCTCAACCTTCGACCACCGCATTAATTGAACAACCATTTAAGCTTGATATTGATGGGCATGTGCTGCAATTAATCGGGCACTTTAACTTGAAACATACAGCGGGCAAAACGGAGTTGGAGCTGAATAAGCCACTGGTGGTTAGCACCAATTCCTTAGAAATGTCGGCAGGCATGCAAAAGCTAACACAAATGGCGGGACTGGCGAGCATTAAAACCGAAGTGCCCGTTCAAATCCATTTAGAGTTAAGCGGCAACGCCATCTGATGCTTCCGTTGCCTCGTATCAGCTCTTTTGGCTGCAACGAGGTGCACTTTACTTTATGTAATTGAAAAAAATGTGTACTTTTTGTAATATTTTGAGCCAATTGTTCTTTTATTTTGTTTGTTTTGTTATGTTGGGTGAAAAATAAAAGAGTGCACATGTCCGTTATGTCATCCAATCGTGTTAGCCTATCTCATCAGCATCAGGCTTCAGAGATCACATCAACTCAGTTAGAGCAACTGCGCACCCGCATCCAGCACCATCCTCAATCTTCAAAATTGCTTGCTTTACTTGAAGCACTCACTCAATTTGAATTAGGTCGATTTTTACTGCAACATGGCGGGTTAAATGCTTATTGGACTTCCTTTTTGATGCGTGGTTACTTACAAACCCATTTACGTCATCCGCTGGAGCATTGGCTGGTTCACGAAGCGCCCATGGTGATCGCAACCCGTGAACGGTATCATATTTTTGGTGAGCAGTTGCAGCAGCATGTTCAGTCCGGTATGCACATTGGCTCCCTACCCTGTGGTTTATTCGATGAAATTCATTTTCTGGATCCGGAACGGATCTCAACATTAGATTTAACCGGTATCGATTTTGATCCAGTGGCTTTAAGCGGCGCAGAAGCAGCACTAAAAGATTTGCCTTGGTCATTGAGAACCGAGCAACTGGATGCATGGGCTCTGCAAGCCACCCATATTTTTGATGTGCTCATTTGTCATGGACTGAATATTTACGAAGCCAATCCTAAGCGACTGTTTGATTTATACCAACGTTGTTTTAATGCTTTACAACCTGAAGGCTGGCTGTTGACAAGCTATATCAGTGAGCCGCCTACGGTCACAAAAAAAGCCAGATGGCAAGTGCATTGCCCTGAACACCTCCCACAGCAGCAATGGTTGTTTCAAGACGTAATCGCAGCTCGCTGGCAAGCATATATGTCTATGGACGCCATGACTCAGTTGTTACATCAAGTCGGTTTTAGGCATATTCAAATTATTGAAGACAGTCAGCGTATTTTTCCAACGGTATGGGCGCAAAAAAAATAAGATAGGGTTATAGTTATAATCTGATTCTAGCTCAGTCAAGGAAATTCAATATGTCCTACACGCTGTTAAGTTGTCTAAAATATGGTTCGCTGTCTGTTATCCAACCACGCAATGCGATGCGCCAGTTTCCAGTCCTGTCTAAACCTCAAAGTTTTGTGGCTTTGTTTTTGACTTCGATGTTAACTGGCTTTTTGGCGATGGAGCTGTTGCATCAAGTCGCTACAACTCTCTTTGACGCCTCAATGCTGCAGCTGCCAATCTCCAGCAGCAGTACATTTTGGATCTCTTTGAGCCTGGTGTCTTTGATCATGACCTGCTTTGTCTGTTTTGTGGTTACGCCGTTGATGTCAAGGTTGTCAGGGGTACCGAGTGAACATTCATTTCTAAGTATGATGACGCTCGGTTCAATTGGTTCATCTTTGTATATGGTGTTGTTCTTTGCAAGTTTATTGCTTTATTTGCACTATTTTATGCAATGGCTCGATTCGATATGGATGAGCCTCATTAGTTTAAGCACCCTGCTGTTGTTGGGATTTAGCGTTGTTTATATGACTTTTTTCTACACACCTATCTTAATGAGTGAACTCACCAAGCGTAAGAAGCGCTCAATCTTTATGCCCGTTTTAGCGATGATGTTTAGTTTGTGGGCAGTTTACCAATTGATCGGCAGGTGGTTAGGTTGAGTTATCTCCGTGGATTCAGCCCTCGATAAGATTGCCTAACTCGACTGTTGGAGGCGGTTGTGCTGCTGTCGAGCCAATTGATAATTATACCAGCGAACGATGCGCTGTGAAAAAAACAAATGCAGTCCATCAAAAACAGCATTCAAACCTAAGCCTAACCATGCCCAAGATGCTATGGAGTCGTATTGATACCAATGTGATATCACCAAGCCCCACATGATAATTTGCCACGTCGCTTCTAACAAAAAAACTTTATATTGGCGCAGATACGCATGATGCACGCCTAAAAACAACAAAAAAACCAAGGCCGCATATGTATCCGGATCTTTACTTTCTTGGTTGAGGTGAGCATAGAAAGTACGCTTCGCATCGGTCTTTAATTGCGCCACTTCTTCGCGCAAGCGTTCCTCTTGTGCTTCTATCTCCAATAAGTTTGGGTGAGTAAATGGCAGCATGTAGGTTGGATCTGGCATCAACAGATCACCGACCCAACGTCATAATCACAGACTCACGTTGCCAGAATAGCAAATAACGTTTTTTTTCAATGCACTGGAATACCAGTTGCCAACCATCCTGTACATGCTGGTTCAGTGCCGTTTCCATTTTTTGCAGCGGAATACCACTGGCACCCAAAAAAATTGTTCCCAGTCCACCTTCTACCACATGAATTACTTTATATTCTTGATATTTCATTTTTAACCTATTTTTTTATTCATTATAATTCTACCTTACACTAGAATATACCTGACTTTAATGAGGGATACAACCCACCAACCGCGCTTCCAATGCCCTTGCTATTGCATCAAGCTGAGTTGCAAACAGCTTTGTCGATTGCGCAAAAAACACATCGAATCTGATGGCGCGAAGCAATCTTTGTCAGTATGGATTTGACGACACCGTTGTCTCATTTCTATAAAAGCAGTTTGCGTTTCAACGCATAAATTAGCGATATAGCTGTTGTTGGCTGGACGACACAAACGTTGATGGTGATTGTTCATGAAATCTTTCCATGATTGGATAATCGGCTTATTTACATGATTGTCGACAAATCTTTGCTCAGGATGCAACGTTGCGAATGATTGGGTTTGGAAGTGTAGCAAGTAAGGTGGGGATAACGTACCATGCGTCATGCGATGAATTTCAATCGCAAGCTGACTTAGGTCAGCATGGTCTATGATTTCTGCGCTGTCAAAGGGATATAAAAAAACCAAACATCCATGGTCATCACACACTTGTTCTCTAAGCTGTTCGGTGAGTTCCAATAAAGGCAGCGATTGTGCCTGATATTGGGAGACCTGTTGGTACAAAGTCCCTAAATCTCTATTCCTAGCCTTGACCTTAATAATGGCCAATATTTGATGACCAATTGAAACTTGGTCAATGACACTATCACCACAGCGTTGGTAAAAATCCTCTTGGATATCCGTTGCTGTTAAACTTGATAGCCATGGTTCTGCGAACACGGGTATATCGACCATTTGATGGTGTTCCGCTTCGCGATTAATTTGTAGAGCTAAGAACACCGCTGGTTTACCAAATCGGATCTGTTTGACGAGATCCAAAGCAAACCTATCAATAAAACTACGTCGTATTCTGCCATCACCTAAATCTTTACGGGTCATAAAATCTATGGCTTCCGCAGGTTGACGAACCACTTTGAGTTGATAAGACCATGTTGGCTGTTTTTGCACGACCCAGTTAAAGCGCTGGTAGCATCTCTGAGGTAGGCGCGTATCCGTCAGGCTGTTATAAACCTTGCCTACAAAAATAGCATCTTGCTGAGATTTTGCTGTTGAGATGTTATAAGTTAAGCTGAAGGCAGGAAATGCGCAGCACCAACCACACCACAGCAGCAGTATGCCTTGTAATTTAATACGATTCATGATTATTTCGTCCTTGTAATTAGGTGGCTTGAACATGCATGCTAACACTCATAATAGCTCGTCTCAATGCCAGCAGATGGGTTTAATTTAAGCAATTAAGCGAATTACAGTTAAATTTACTTGCAATTAAAACTAATTTTAGATACATTCACACCCGATTGGTGAGGTGTCCGAGTGGCTTAAGGAGCACGCCTGGAAAGCGTGTATACGGCAACGTATCGAGGGTTCGAATCCCTCTCTCACCGCCATTAGCCTGAAACAAACGTTCATATGCCCGAAATAGCATAGCCTCAAAGCCCATCCTTTG
>JADHND010000025.1 GCA_016779685.1 Shewanellaceae bacterium
AGTTTCACCAACCACCGCGAGGTGATACTTTGCACAATCACCGTGCCAATAATGACAGAAAACACCAACGGTACGAGCATTTCCGCCCCTTTAATGCCATCTTGCTCTAATTTGATAGCAAACAAAGCGCTCACTGCTGCTGCGACAATGCCTCGTGGCGATACCCATGCAATGAACATCAACTCCTGACGGGTAAGCTCCTTGTTGCCAAATGATGAAATCAAGACCGACAAGGGGCGTGCCACCAGCATAATCACCAACAACACCCAAAAGATTTCCCAACCCAACACCAAAAAAGCTTCGATTTCGATACGAGCAGCCAATAAAATAAACAAACTACTGATCAGCAAGACACTCAAGGTCTCTTTAAATTCGATGATATTCGACACATCCAGATCTTTTTTGTTGGCCAAAGCAATGCCCATCACGGTGACGGTCAACAGACCCGATTCTTCTTGTAGATCATTCGAAATAACATAAATTGCTAACATCAGCACCATCACCGCTGTGTTGATCAGATAATGCGGGAACCAATGTTTCCGTAAGCCTTCACTCACAATCGCAGCGGTCAATAAACCCAATGAAATACCAATAATCAAGGTTTTACTGTAAAGCCAAAAGGTTTGCATGGTGCCTTGCTGATTGGCAACAAATTCATACACCAACACCGCAAACAAAGCCCCGAGTGGATCGATTAAAATACCTTCCCATCGCAAAATATTGGCAATATTGCTGTTTGGTTTAGCGGCTCGAATCAAAGGTACAATTACGGTTGGTCCCGTCACCACCACAATGGCGGCAAATAGACAAGCCACAGCAAAGCTGATATTAAGAATTAAATAAGACGCCAGTAACACGATTCCCCAAGTTACCAGCATGCCAATACTGACTAAGTTGGTGACCATTCGACCATGGCCTTTGATTTCATCTAAATTTAACGTTAAGGCGCCCTCAAATAAAATGATTGCCACCGACATCGAAATAAAAGGAAACAACAAACTGGAGAACAATTGATCAGGATTAATCATCCCTAACATAGGACCTAAAACAAAGCCGCTGATCAACAAAAATAAGATGGAAGGAATTTTTAAATACCAACTCGCCCATTGGCACATCAACGAGGTAATGCCGATTAGGGCAAGCTGGGTCATCAAATGTTCCATAGACTTATCGCTTAAGAAGTTTATCTATGAAACCTAGCAGAAAAAGACTGTTTAAAAAAGAAAAGAGCAAAAAATCATTAATTATTCATTTAAGATAAAGTTCTTTTCAATTCATCTCGGCTCAACTGATTGATCTCACCTTGTGCATTCACAGTTAAATGCTGATCTTGATTGTGATATTTGACATCAAACAACATTAAAACCTGCAACGCATTTGCTCGCTGCTCAGCCGTGAGGGATTGACCATCTGCGCCTTTCCCAGTTTCAACAGCTTCTTTAATTTGCTTATATTGCGTGGGTGTTATACGGGCTAACAAATCTTCAATGGCTGACATAAACAACTCCATAATTGACACTAAGACCATGAACTATAAATATGCCACAAGCGAGCAAAAAATTCAGGCTTTTTCAGCACTTTTTCACTGTATATATGCAGTATCAATGCGCTCATACCACCTGCACGATTTAAAATTTGTTTATCTTCAGCATTCTAGCATGGAACTTATGTTCAAATAGGTTAAAATGGCTTACATTAAATTCATCTGTAGTTGCAGGAGACATCTATGATAACCGCCTATGCGCTAGAGCAAACAAAATTAAAAATATATGAGCTTAAAGAACATGATCACATTCCTGAGCATACGTTTTGGTTAGATGTTTTTAGACCTGATGAGGCAGAACGCGCATGGTTATCTTCATTTTTTATGGAAGAAATGCCTGAAGAAGAAGATTTAAAGGAATTGGAAGCATCTGCTCGTTTTTACTACGACCGCGATGGGCTTCATGTTAATTCCTTATTTCCTCAACGTATTGGTCTGGAAGTGAAAGCCATTAACGTTGCCTTTACCCTGAGGGAGCAACTCATGCTCACCATTCGTGAAGACGACCTCGGACTTATTCGCCTAATTCGAAATTACCTTCGAACCCAGCGTATTGTCGTTGACACCCCTTATACGCTGTTTTTGGCTTTATTTGTGCTCAAGATTGAATACATTTCTGATATCATCGAAGATGTATACACCGTCCTTGAAGACGTCGGTAAAAATGTATTCGAAGCGCCCGACTTAGACCAAATCTTTAAACAAATTACCTACCAAGAAGATGTCAATGGTAAAGTCCGCCTCAGTCTACTCGATACCCAGCGTTCATTGCGATACATTTCACGCTACCATCGTCAACACCTCAATGATGATAACATCAAAGAGCTTAAAGAAATTTTATCCGACATTGACTCACTCATGCCGCACAGTCAATTTATCTTCGATAAACTAAATTTTTTACTCGAAAGTACCATTGGTTTTAGTGGTCTACAACAGAATAAAATCATTAAGATCTTCTCAGTTGCCGCGGTCGTCTTCCTTCCCCCCACCTTGATTGCCAGCAGCTACGGGATGAACTTTGCACACATGCCTGAATTAGATTGGAAGTTTGGGTATCCCATTGCCATTGGCTTAATGGTTGCCAGCGCCGTTGGCACTTATTTATTCTTTAGACGCAAGGGCTGGCTGTAACCTAAATGACACCAATGACACCACACCAGATAAGCAAAAACCCTCAATAAAGAGGGTTTTTTATGATACAGCCTAGGCGGTACAATTAGATAATTGTAACGTCTTGTGCTTGAGGGCCTTTGTTGCCATCCGTTACGGTTAAGCTAACTTGTTGACCTTCTTCTAAAGTACGTCTACCGGTACCATTAATTGCACGGTAATGAACGAATACGTCATTGCCTTCTTCTAATGCGATGAAACCGAAACCTTTGCTGTCGTCAAACCACTTGACTGTGCCTTTTACTTGATTAGACATATGTAAACTCTTTTAATAAACTAAATAATTAATGTTGAAATTCACTTTAACGGCTTAAAGTGATTCTTGTCGTCGTAGGCAATAATTTTTCATCCGAGATGAGACTCAGATCAAATTTGCCTCTTACAAGCGTTTAATGTGTCGGTATTTCTCTTACCGCCACTGGGCATACCGTCTAAAAAGCAATATAAAATGGCATTATAAGCGGTACATGTGCTTCATAGATTTCCTATGATTCACTTGGACACTTTATAGCATATAGCGCTTAATTGCCAGTAAATTTTCACATTTATTTGACGAA
Source organism: Shewanellaceae bacterium (assembly GCA_016779685.1). Lineage (GTDB taxonomy): Bacteria > Pseudomonadota > Gammaproteobacteria > Enterobacterales > Shewanellaceae > UBA2521. Next base: position 3,271 of record JADHND010000025.1, read on the forward strand.
CACCCGGAATCAAGAAGCCTGAATACCTATAAAAGTCGGTACTGACAGCACTTTAGTCCTCTAAACGCTCAAGTGAATCGACATACGCCCAAAAAGCTGATTCCTCGTAAATGGGCACAGCCAAGGATTCAGCCTTTGTGCGCTTAGAGCCCGCTTTTTCACCGGCCAGAAGCGCACTGGTCTTACTGGAAATGCTGCCGGAGACTTTTGCCCCCAAACGCTGTAACAGGGCTTTGGCTTCGTCTCTGGAGCAACGGCTCAATGTCCCTGTCATAACCCAGGTTTGCCCCAGTAAAGGCTGCACCGAGCCTCCCGTTGTCGGGGGCGCAGTCAACGTCAATAAGGCTGCCAGATCACGCACCATGCTCAACTGCTGCGGATCCTGAAAATAACGGGTAAGTTGTTCAGCAACCACTTCACCCACATCGGAGACCCCTTGCAACGCCTCAACATCCGCTGCGATGATCGCTTCTAGCGAGCCAAAATGCGCAGCCAAATGCAGTGCTGTGGTGGTGCCCACTTCACGGATACCTAAGGCGTAAATGAAGCGAGCTAGCGTCGTCTGGCGGGCTTCTGCTAAAGCCGAGACTAAGTTGGCAGCCGATTTTGGCCCCATACGCTCCAAGCCCACCAACTGTTCAGCGGTTAATTGAAACAAATCCAAAGGGGCTGCAACCATTTCTTTATCCACCAGCTGTTCAACGATTTTATCGCCGAGACCGACCACATCCAGTGCATGCCGAGAAGAAAAATGACGAATCGCTTCCTTACGTTGGGCTTGGCAACGGAGCCCCCCCGAACACCGAGCAATGGCCTCACCTGCTAAACGCTGTACTGGACTGTCACATACCGGACACTGACTAGGGAAAACAATGAAGCCTTCTGCCTCAGTACGATGATGCTGAACGACACGCACCACTTTGGGAATCACATCACCAGCACGATGCACCACGACCTCGTCACCTAGCCGCAACCCTAACCGCTTAATTTCATCTGCATTGTGCAGCGTGGCATTGGAGACCATCACCCCGCCAACCAACACAGGTTGTAATCTAGCAACCGGGGTCAAAGCACCCGTTCTGCCAACCTGAAACTCAACCGCTTCGAGCCGTGTTAAGGCTTCTTGGGCAGGGAACTTAAAAGCCACTGCCCAACGCGGCGCCCGCGCCACCGCACCTAAGGCTACCTGATCCACTATTGAATTGACCTTGATGACCACCCCGTCAATTTCATAGTCCAATCTTGGTCGCTGCGTCATCACATCTTCATAGTAAGCAAGCACAGCCTCAGGGTTGGCTACCACTGCGGTCATCTTATTGGTCGGCAAACCCCATTCTTGTAAGCACGCCAATTGCGCTGCATGCGTTGTAGGCAAAGGCATGGCACCGGCCACACATTCACCAAGGGCATAAGCAAAAAAGGACAATGGTCGCTGCGCGGTTATTTTTGAATCTAACTGGCGCAAACTGCCACCAGCTGCATTGCGCGGATTCGCAAACACTTTGGCACCGGCTTGTAGAGCAGAGGCATTGAGCGCTTCAAAGCCCGCTTTCGGCATAAAAATTTCGCCACGAACTTCCAGACGCAATGGACATTGCTCGGGCTCGACAGCCAGTCGCAGCGGAATACTGTGAATCGTCCGTACATTGTCAGTGATATTTTCGCCGACCCGACCATCTCCACGAGTCGCTGCCATCGTTAACACACCCTGCTCATAGGTTAAGCTCACCGCAATACCATCAATCTTAGGTTCACAACAATATTCAACTTGTTCTTGACTAAGTCGCTCACAGACTCGCTTGTTAAATGCTGCCAAATCCGCCCTATCAAACACGTTATCTAAGCTTAACATGGGCTGACGATGGGGGACGGATTCAAATTTAGCCAAGGCTTGTCCACCTACCCGTTGGGTGGGTGAATCAGATTGTTTGAGCTCAGGATAGGCTGCTTCCAACGCTTGCAATTGTCGAAACAAGGTATCGTATTCGTGATCAGATACGGTTGGGGCATCCAGCTCGTAATAAGCCTGGTTATGGGCTAACAGCATTTGCTTTAGTTGTTGCATCTGTTGTGAAACTGATTTTGACATTCAAGTTACCTTAAAAAAACAATCTATGTTCCTCAAAATCATCCTTGCATAATAAACACACCGATTGATCTTACGCAGACGTCTGTAATTGAATCGGCGTGGGTTGGGGTTTTATTTGACGTTGATAGGCTTGTTTGGTGGCCGCCTGCCAAGGTTCTTTCTGATCATCAAGCAATTCTGCTTGGAAACGTTCGGCGATTTGCTGCGCCGTATTCAACATCAAAGCGAACGATGCTAGATCACGCGTGGGTTCACGGAGCCGCATAAATATGGTGAGACCCGGCACCACGGTTTGGGGCATCGCCGTCACATCAAAATGACCCGGTTGCACCATGTTGGCCAACGAAAACAGAATCCGATCCTCTTTAGACATCGCTTGGTACCGATGGAAGATACCCATATCACCAAATCGGCAGTGCAACTTTTCCAGATGAGCCAACAAGGCATCACCAGCCATCGGCTGCTTTGGCCGCGCCCGAACATACAGTACCATGACCTCCGGTCGTTTGTTCGCAGCCGGAGCAACGGGGCTCGATTCAACGGACTTCGTTAACACATCTTCTTTCAGCGATTCTTTAAAAAAAACTAATTTTTCAGCCGTTGCCTGCGGTTCACTCACATCCCGTTGCACATGATGGGCTTGCTCTTCATCAAACGTTTGTCGCAGATCTGGGCGCCGCTTTAATGTCCATAGACCATGCACCAGCACTCCAACTATCAGCAACACACATAGTGCCATTAAGAAGGTTTGTATACTATTCATGAGCGCTGTTTTTCTCCATTTTAGCTGACCATTTTGGTGCTTTATTGTCATTGGCGACCATTATAACTAATTTTGCACATGACAACAGCACCGCCTGATCAGTTTTCTACAAATTTTGGTCTTTTTTTACCGGGCTCATGTAATCTAGCTTCATTAACTGTACTTCCCGACGCAGTGCCCACATCGCATATAAATTAGGTAGCGTCATCAGCACCACGCAGATACCGCCTATGTGCCAAATCAAAGTGGTATCCAGCACCGTCGCTCCCAGAAAACTGAAGATATAAATGCAGCGGTATGGTACCAAAGCACGTTCCCCCCATAAATATAGGACGGCTTGGTCGCCATAAAAAGCCCATGAAATCGCTGTGGAAAAAGCAAACAGCACCAAACTTACAATGACCATCCATTGACCATCCTGCCCCCAATAACCTTGTTGAAAAGCCTTTAAAGTGAGTCCGGTAGAATGCAACAATGAATACCCTTGCATCTGAATCTCAGGTGTCACTAAATGCCCTTTTTGAATGGTCACGACTCCAGAAAACAAGGTGTTACCGGACGTTAAATAAACCACGGATTCCGCTACTGAACGCGCAGCAAGAACGGTAAAATTCGAATTCATAGGCTGACCATCGATGACATCAATCCCGCCATCATACAGCCGAATGTTGCCTGAACCTTGTGATAACAAAGCTTGCAATGCCGTGATATCAGCGGGCAAGCTGTCATCAAAATGACCTTCGACAAACAACACATCTGCATGCTCAAATGTATTGAGTTGTTTCTTGTACCAAACCTGAGTTGATAGCACCACCAATGCCGTAAGCGTACAAATGACGAGGGTGTCTATAAAAGGCTCTAGCATGGCCATCAGTCCCTCCGCAACCGGTTCTTCCGTGGTGGTGGTGGCATGAATGATCGCTGAGGTACCCGAGCCAGCTTCATTAGAAAACAAACCCCGGTTAATACCTCGATTAAACCCATAAGCTATACCGGCACCTAAGAAGCCACCTTGAGCGGCTGAGCCCGTCAACGCATCGGTCACGATTTGCCACACCACCTGCGGCAGCACGCTCCAATGCATAACCAAAACCGATAGGGATGCAAAAATATACAGCATTGCCATGACAGGTACCAAGGCCACCGTCACTTTCGCAATCCGTTGGACGCCACCCAAAATCACCAACGCCAATAACAGGGTAAAGGTGAAACCCACCCAAGCCGGTGGCCACTGCCAACTCTGCCATAAGCTATGTGATATCATATTACTTTGCGGCATACTGCCAATGCCAAAGGCACTGAGCAACACCGCAACCGCAAACCAAGCGGCCAACCCGGGGCGATTTAAGCGTCTCGACAGTACATACATCGGCCCACCCCGACGGGTCCCATCCGTTGTGACCTCACGATAACGATGAGACAACATAACCTCAACATACTTCAGCACCATCCCCAGAAAAGCCGTCAACCACATCCAGAACACGGCACCTGCGCCCCCCAAATGGATGGCTAGAGCCACACCGCTGATGTTACCGGTACCAATGGTTCCAGACAAAGCAGTAGCAAACGCTTGCCAAGGCGTGGTTTCGCCTGCACGTAAACGTTGCTGGCGTTGTTGGTGAAACAAACGCCATGCAGCAGCAAACCAGCGGAACTGTGGGAAATCCAAGTAAAATGAAAAAAAGAGCCCGATCCCGAGCAACAACCAAGGGAAATATAAGGATCCGCCCAGCAGGCTATCGAGCCACATCAATGCGGGTAGTATGGTATCCAAATGCCATATCCTTATGTCATTGTTCAAACAAGCTAGCGGTTAAAATAAAGCTTCGAGAGCTTCAGATAAGCGATGAACCCCAACCACCTCAAGTCCTTCGATGGCTCTTTGCCCAACATTACCAGCAGCGATCACAGCTCGTTTAAAACCATGTTTACGCGCTTCTTGTAATCTTTCTTGGCCATAAGGCACGGGGCGAATTTCACCAGCCAAACCCACCTCACCAAAAATGATGGTATCCCTAGGGATGGTCACATGACGAAAACTAGCCACCAATGCGACTAGCAAGGCTAAATCCGCACCTGCTTCAGTCACTTTTACCCCTGCTACCACATTCACAAACACATCTTGGTGCCCCATCATGATGCCACCATGGCGATTCAAAACCGCCAACAATAAGTTCATGCGATTACCATCCAAGCCGACTGCAACCCGTCTAGCTTGACCTCCTTGCGCTTCATCCACCAAAGCTTGTAGTTCCACCAGCAGCGCACGGGTGCCTTCCCAAATTGCCATCACGACCGATCCCGATGCATGGCCTTGGGAACGTGATAAAAACATAGCTGAGGGATTAGACACTTCCTTCAAGCCCTGCTCTGACATCACAAACACACCCAGCTCGTTGATCGCCCCAAACCGATTTTTTTGACTGCGCAGCAACCGAAATCGGCCATCGTTATCGCCTTCTAGCAGCAAAGAACAATCGATGCAATGCTCCAATACCTTAGGCCCGGCCAACGCGCCCTCTTTGGTCACATGCCCAACCATGATGACCGTCACTTGCTGCTGCTTGGCAAACCGCGTCAAAGCCGCTGCCGACTCCCGCACTTGCGCTACACTGCCAGGCGCAGCTTGAATATCGGCCATATGCATGACTTGAATCGAATCTATCACCATCACTTGCGGCTGCATTTGCAAAGCCAAATCACACACATGCTCAACACTGGTTTGCGACAACACTTGCAGTCGATCCAGTGGCAAAGCCAACCGACGCGCCCGCAAAGCCACCTGTTGCAGCGATTCTTCGCCAGTGACATACAACACGGTCGCTGTCTGCGCCCAGTGACACATGGTTTGTAACAGTAAGGTTGACTTACCAGCACCCGGGCTGCCGCCGATGAGAATAGCGGATCCTTGCACGAAACCACCGCCTAACACCCGATCCAATTCTCGAAAGGCACTTGGCAAGCGTTGGGTTTCTTTTAAATCGATTTGATCTAAAGTTTGAGCTTGGATGGCTGCTTGCCCTGCATAGCCTGATAGTCGTTCTTGTCGCTTCGAAGCGGGAGGCAGCCGCATTTCCGAAACGGTGTTCCACGCTTGGCAAGCATTGCACTGCCCCTGCCAGCGTGGGTAATCAGCACCACAATCGGTGCAAACATAAGTTGTTTTGGTTTTACTGGCCATCGTTCTACGCCCAGTCAAGATTCTATGACGCTAGCATATCACGAACCAAGTTCAATAACAGCCTAAGGTGTCACTCAACGACGCAAAGTAATTTAAAATCTGCCGCGCACAATTTGTCGATTCCTACGCCCCTTGAACGTATAATGGAGACTAATAAATCTGCCGCAGCAGCATTGTCATCTTGTTTCCATTGCAACAAATGCCGCAAACCTTCGGTCTCAATACGCTGAATACGCGTCTTAATAATTTTATCATATACAGTACGCTCAGCAGCTGAGAAATAAGCGCTGATTTTATTGCGCTGATGGTCGATAGCAGACCAAGTGTCGATAATTTTTTTGTCACCGATCGCACTCAGGTCAGCCCAATAAAGCATCATGAAATTGATATTTTTTCCGGTGTACAAATTATAAAATGCAGAGATTTCTTGACTGGTTAAATCTCCATCCGTGGTTTTAGCAAAGCTTTGAGCTTGTTGCCACAAGGCTAAATCGGGTAAATAATACCGCTCCCTCAACTTCACCACATAGTTCAGTTTCTGTTCTTGTTCAGCCAAATGATTGAGCTGACTAATGGCATCTTTATGTTGTAGAAAAGCCGATTTAAACAGCCAAGTCAATGCCAACACCTCATGGCCTTCGCGAATAGAGTTAGCTTCTATGGTTATGGGCGTGTCTACCTCATCTTGAAAAAGAGGGCTGCTGTGCCGTTTGATCAAGGTATCATGAATCATCCAAGCGTACTCTGCCAAATGGAAGTTTCCCATTGCTGGTACATTTAATACAGTTAAGTCTGGCTGCTTGAGTTCATCAACGGTTTGCGACATCATTTTCTGGCGATAAATGTGATCAAACAAGGTCGCCGCTTCGTATACCATGGGATTAATTAAGGCTAAGTAATTCGCTAGAATCCGCTCTTGGTGCCCCAAAAAACGCTTCATTTCTTCAGGCGTCATCGGAAACCCATCAGGAATCACAACGGGCTCTACGGGTACTGGATTTATCTTCGGTTGGTCATCTTGTAGATGTTTCGGAAAGCACCCAGACAATATGCTGATCATGAGCAGAAAGCCTATCGATTTTACCCACACATTTATTGACATAACCTCACCTGTTTGAATCTAAACACCCCAAAGATAACTTCCACATATGAATGCTTAAAATGCACATTTTAAAATAAAAATCAATACTATTAGCATGAAATAAAATTCAAAAAAATTCAAAAAAAATTGTTTACTCAATGCGCTTTTTATAAAGACCGCTAACTTATTGTGTTGACTTAAATAAAAATTTAGCCTCAAATTTTTCTCTGAACTTACTCAGAGTTTATCCACAACATACCCAAGGTTGAGTGTGATTTTATTCCTTGCAAAATAGGGCAAAATTCCTTATCTTGTACCTGTACAAAATAAAAATACTAGATATTGTATGTAAAGCTGTTTACATACAATAAGAAAAGATGATTTGTTTTAATCTTTTCTTTGAGGGAAATACATTCGATACACTTGCTTAACAAATGCTGTGCCCACAAGCCTTAGTATGGTCTTTGTTAAGCAAACCCAGCCTGCTATCGAAACCTGTGTCCTTGATCAGTAGCAACCACGAAAGGATCCACGATGAACAACAATTTAACCGTCACTAAGCGCAATCAAACACAAGAACCTATTAACCTAGATAAGATCCATCGTGTGATCACATGGGCGACCGAAGGTTTAAATAAGGTCTCTGTCTCTGCCATTGAACTGCGTTCACATATTCAGTTTTTTGAGGGCATTAAGACAGAAACCATACACGAAACCATTATTCGTGCCGCCGCCGATTTAATTTCAACTCAGACACCCGACTATCAATATGTGGCTGCGCGATTGGCTATCTTTCATCTGCGCAAAAAAGCGTATGGTCAATTTGAGCCACCTTCCTTATACGATCACGTCACGAACATGGTCGAATCCAAACGATACGATGCCCATATCTTAGCCGATTATACCCGAGAAGAGCTCGAGGAATTGGATCAGCACATCGATCACTGGCGTGATTTGAACTTTTCGTACGCTGCGGTTAAACAGCTGGAAGGTAAATATTTGGTGCAAGACCGCACCACGGGTGAAATCTTTGAAAGCGCTCAGTTTTTATACATGTTAGTGGCGGCGTGCTTGTTTGCGAAAACCGAATCATCTCAACGCTTAACTTGGGTAAAACGCTTTTATGATGCAGTATCGACGTTTAAGATCTCATTGCCGACTCCGATCATGGCCGGCATTCGCACCCCTACCCGTCAATTTAGTTCATGTGTACTGATTGAATGTGGTGATAACTTAGATTCCATCAATGCCACCGCCTCATCTATCGTTAAATATGTCAGCCAACGGGCGGGGATTGGCATCAACGCAGGACGTATTCGCGCTTTGGGGAGCCCTATTCGAAATGGGGAAGCCTTTCATACAGGTTGTCTTCCTTTTTATAAATACTTTCAAACAGCGGTTAAAAGCTGTTCTCAGGGTGGTGTCCGTGGGGGTGCAGCCACGTTGTTCTACCCACTGTGGCATCTCGAGGTCGAAGACCTGTTGGTGCTAAAAAACAACCGAGGGGTCGAGGAAAACCGGATCCGACATTTGGACTACGGTGTCCAACTCAACAAAACCATGTATCAGCGCTTGATTCAAGGCGGCAACATCACCCTCTTTAGCCCATCGGATGTCCCTGGTTTGTATGATGCCTTCTTTGAAGATCAAGCTGAGTTTGAAGCTTTATATACCCAGTACGAACAAGATCCAAACGTGCGCAAGCAAAGCATCAAGGCCACCGAGCTGTTTTCGATGATGATGCAAGAACGTGCCTCTACAGGACGTATTTATATTCAAAATGTGGATCATTGCAACACCCATAGTGCCTTTAACGCCAAAAAAGCACCCATACGACAATCAAATCTATGTGTCGAAATCACCCTACCGACCAAACCGTTGCAGCACTCGCAAGATCCTGACGGTGAAATTGCCTTGTGCACCCTATCGGCGGTTAACCTAGGGGCTCTTAACAGCTTAGATGAACTCGAAGATATCGCCGATTTGGCGGTCAGAGGGCTTGATAACCTCTTAGATTATCAAAACTATCCTTTGCCAGCTGCTGAGCACTCGACCATGGCGCGCCGACCATTGGGCATTGGCGTCATCAACCTTGCCTATTACTTAGCCAAAAACGGTCATCAATACTCCAACGGCTCTGGACTCAACCTAGTCCACCGTACTTTTGAGGCGTTGCAGTTCTATTTACTCCAAGCTTCTAACCGTATCGCTGAAGAAAAAGGTGCCTGTCCTAAATTCCATGAAACCAACTACGCAGAAGGCTTGCTGCCGATTGATCACTATAAAAAAGACATCGATGCTGTTTGCCAAGAACCGCTGCACTTAGATTGGGATGGCTTACGTCAAAGCATCGTCAAACATGGCTTACGTAACTCGACCTTGTCCTGCTTGATGCCATCTGAAACGTCATCGCAAATGTCTAACGCCACCAATGGCATTGAACCACCGCGCGGTTTGGTGAGCATCAAACAAAGCAAAGATGGCGTATTAAAGCAGGTCGTGCCTGATATTGAAAACCTCAAAGGCAAATATGAGTTACTCTGGAACATGCCCAACAACACCGGCTACCTCCAATTGGTCGGCGTCATGCAAAAGTTTGTAGACCAATCGATTTCTACCAACACCAGTTATGATCCGAAGCAATTCAAAGACGCTAAAGTGCCGATGCAAGTGTTAATCCAGGATCTGTTGACTGCGTATAAACTCG
>JADHND010000026.1 GCA_016779685.1 Shewanellaceae bacterium
TAAATCGACCAACACGCTAAGATTCGCGGTTGGCACTACGAAAGGAACTAACCAACGATATCCGACACGACCTTGATGTGTTTGATTATCTAATAATAACGACTTATCCAAGCGCAATTCACCTATGAATGAGAACCACTCACCTTCATTGGCAGCTGAAACAAGGGGCGTTAATGGGCTGACCTCTGATTGGCTTTCAAACTGATTTTGTCGTACACTGGCAGCTTGGTAACGAGACAACTGCCACACTCCCAAAGCCAAGAGAAAACCTCCTATACTCATCGTTAATAAGTACCACAAAATCGATTTAAAAGAGGGACATCGGATGTTATTTTTTAAAATATTCATGGTATTATTGCTATTACTGGTCATTACTAATCTGGCTCTATCGCTACGTCATCTGGTGCATGGTACCAAAGGGGTGACAAAATTTTTGCAGTCTAGATTGCTGATCTCACTCGCCTTAGTGGTCTTCCTAATCAGTGCATATGCACTAGGCTGGCTTACACTCAATCCGTCCCCCCTCTATGATTCATCACAGCACATAGACAAACATAAATAAGCACAGCCAAACCACATCAACAAAATGCCAGTACCAACTACCCGCCTGAAAAGCAAAATGCTTTGCAGGCGTAAAATGACCGCACAACACCCGAATCAGTAACACAAACAAAATAAGCGACCCCAGGGTAACATGCATCCCATGAAAGCCCGTCAACAGAAAAAAAGTGTTGCCATAAACACCAGCATCTAGGGTTAAATCTAATTCATGATACGCATGCATATATTCCTGCCATTGAAATGACAAAAACAAGCCACCAAGTATCAAAGTAAGCATCAGATAAACTGCGGTTTGATTACGTTTATTTTGCTCTAAACCCACATGTGCAAAATGAAGGGTAACGGATGACACCAACAACAAAACGGTGTTAATTAAAGGCAAGCCTTGCCATGGCATAGGTTTGGTTGCAGATCCATCTGGCGTGATCACCAATGGCCAAATCGCTTCAAATTCAGGCCATAAGACAGCATGGGTCATCGCATTGTTACCTGCGCCAGACAACCAAGGTACTGCGAACATTCGTATATAAAATAAGGCGCCAAAAAAAGCTGTAAAAAACATGACTTCTGAAAAGATAAACCAACCCATGCCTTGGCGAAAAGATCGATCCATTTGCTTTGAATAAAGACCTTGCATCGACTCTTGAATCACATGTCTAAACCAGCCAAACATCATAAAAAAAATGAATAAACAACCCAATAACAGCACTATATAACCATTTTGGGGCATGCTGAGGTCTCTTTGTTGCAACCAAAGACCCGAACCTAATGCCATTAAGAACAAGCCAATTGCGCCTATGATTGGCCACGGACTTTGCTCAGGCACATAATAAGTTTCGTATTTTTCATGTTCCATTGTGTGAAGACTCCCTGTTAAACACCTAAGTTTTGCTAAACATGGTATAAGACAATGTCACCGTTTTAATATCAGGAGAGATGTCTTTATCAATATAAAAGATTAAGGGCATTTCTACCGACGCCAACGGGGACAATTGTTGTTGCTGAAAACAAAAGCACTCAACTTTATGTAGATGTGTCGCTGCTAGGCCGGGTGAAACCGAGGGAATCGCTTGCCCAATCGTATGATAGTTTGCTTGATTTTTTGCCATAAAATTGACTTTATTCATAGCGCCCAACTGAACTCTAATGTGCTTTAACTTTGGCTCAAAATGCCATGGGATGCCTTGATGGACATGTGCAATAAACTCAACGGTAATCCAATCAGCATCGGTTAGATCAGCTTCCGTAGGCATGACTGCTGGCTGGTTGACGGGCTTACCGTTGATCCCTGTAATGTCACAAAAAACGTCATACAATGGCACCAAGGCAAACCCAAAACCGAACATGGCGAGCGCAAAACCACATAATCCGACCAGGAACCGTCGATGCAACATACTACTTAGAGCTCACGCTAGGTGGTGTACTAAACGAGTGATAAGGAGCTGGGCTTGGAAGTGTCCACTCTAAACCTTCTGCCCCCTCCCATGGCTTAGCTGGAGCTGGTTGCCCCCCTCGAGAGCATTTAATCAAAACAGCCACAAAGAACAACTGCGACAATCCAAAAGCAAAACCACCAATAGAGACGATTTGATTCACTTCAGCAAACTGAAGCGCATAATCTGGAATTCGACGTGGCATTCCAGCTAAGCCCAAGAAGTGCATCGGGAAGAAAAGGACATTAACTGAAATCAAGGATGACCAGAAATGCAGCTTCGCCAAGGTTTCATCAAACATATACCCTGTCCATTTTGGTAGCCAGTAGTAAACCGCAGCCATAATGGAAAAAATAGCTCCCGTTACAAGTACATAATGGAAATGAGCGACCACAAAATAAGTATCATGATATTGAAAATCGACCGGTGTAATCGCTAACATCAAGCCAGAAAATCCCCCAATAGTAAATAAAACGATAAATGCAATCGCAAACAGCATGGGAACTTCAAAGGTCATAGAACCACGCCACATCGTCGCAATCCAATTAAATACTTTGACGCCAGTTGGAACCGCAATCAGCATCGTGCAGAACATAAAAAACAATTCTGCAAAGACTGGCATGCCAACTGTAAACATATGATGGGCCCACACAACAAAGGATAAAATAGCGATACTTGATGTTGCATAAACCATTGATGCATAACCAAAAAGAGGTTTTCTTGAAAAGGTTGGTACAATCGATGACACAATACCAAAACTGGGCAAAATCATAATGTAGACTTCAGGATGACCAAAAAACCAAAAAATATGCTGAAATAATACAGGATCACCTCCTCCACTAGCAGCAAAAAAACTCGTACCAAAATACTTATCGGTTAACACCATCGTCACTGCACCAGCCAAAACAGGCATCACTGCAATCAACAAGAAAGCTGTTATAAACCAAGTCCATACAAACAATGGCATTTTCATCCAAGTCATACCAGGTGCGCGCATATTGACGATAGTAATAATGACATTCATGGCTCCCATGATAGAGCTAATGCCTAAAATATGAATAGCAAAAACAAACAAGGCTGTACTCGGTGGGGCATAGGTTGTAGACAGAGGTGCGTAAAATGTCCAGCCAAAATTAGGCCCCCCACCCTGCATCAAGAGTGATGATAGTAACAACGTAAAAGCAAATGGTAATATCCAGAAGCTCCAGTTATTCATTCTCGGTAGCGCCATATCAGGGGCGCCAATCATAATTGGGATCAGCCAATTAGCAAGCCCAGTAAACGCCGGCATCACCGCCCCAAAAATCATAATCAAACCATGCATCGTGGTCATTTGATTAAAGAAATTAGGTTCTAGCAATTGTAAGCCAGGCTGAAACAGCTCAGCTCGGATCACCATCGCCATGAGCCCTCCAATAAAAAACATCGCCAGGCTGAATACCAAATACATCGTGCCGATGTCTTTATGATTGGTCGTTAAGACCCAACGCATCAAGCCGGTAGCTTTGTGTGAGTGCGCATGCTGATTTGAATCTGTGGTTTTATCGACTTGCTCATATTCAATGTTGTCAATTTCTCTAGTTGCTATCGTCATAAAAATTCCTTTTATTCCGCTTTTGCCGATGCAATATCTGCTGGCTGAATGATGTCTTGAGTCGCGTTACCCCAAGCATTTCTTTCGTATGTAATCACTGCTGCCATCTCTTTGTTCGATAACTGCCCCTTAAATGATTGCATAGCGGTACCTGCGACACCATTTACCACGATATCAATATGAGCCGCAATATCGTTTTTCACAATATCACTGTCTTTTAGAGCTGGGAAAATACCTTGTAAGCCCAATCCATTGACTTGATGGCAAGCGGCACAACGTTGAACATAAACAGCTTCGCCTAATTGCATCAATTCTGTCATCGAAAGTTCTTGACGACTCTCCAGAGCGGCATCCTCTTTAGCCTCATAAGCCATCTCTTTCTGCTCAGCTAACCAATTATCAAACTCGCCACCATCGATTGCTTTGACAACAATCGGCATAAAAGCATGATCTTTACCACAAAGCTCTGTACATTGGCCGCGATACACACCAGCACGTTCAATATTGACCCATGATTCATTGATAAAACCAGGTAACACATCTTTTTTAATTGAAAATTCGGGCATCCACCAAGAATGAATCACATCATCTGAGGTAAACAAAAAACGTACTTTGCGATGCGTTGGTAAAATAAGTGGCTTATCTACTTCTAACAGATAATATTCACCTTTATCTTGTTGATTGTGAATAGCTTCTTGTGGCGTTGAAAGCAAACTAAAATAAGCCACATCTTGTTCAAAGTATTCATAATGCCACTTCCATTGGGAACCTGTGACAAGAATCGTTAATTCAGACTCATGCGTGTTTTCCATTGCAACCAGAGTTTTGGTCGCTGGAATAGCCATCAAAGCTAGGATAATAAAAGGAATAATCGTCCAGGTCACTTCTGCTTTGACGTTTTCATGGAATTGAGATGGTATCGCACCTCGTGATTTTCTGTGCTTATACATGGAATAAAACATCACCCCAAAGACCAAACAACCAATTAAACAACAGATAAAAAAAATGGTCATGTGAAGTGCATACACATCATGGCTGATTTGCGTCACCCCTTTGGGCAAATTGTACCTCATCTCTACTGCTTGCAGTGGCAACATAAACGTCGTCAGCAAAGCATATAAGATATTTCTTCTCACTAAAACTCTCCTTGTATAACCGCAACTGAATCACCTTAAAGGTGTAAATCGTTGCATACCGTTTCCATGATTTGAAAGTAGCTATTATTCTAGGTTAAAATTACGTTGGAATGTTGTTTTTTTAACCAAGACAAGCTAACCATTTTTTTAATGAAAATCAAGCAGAAAATGTGAAACGTTAGCAATAAATATTTCCCTCATGATGTTCTTAAAAAAGATGAGATAGACATGAATGAAAATAAAATCATAGACAATTCATACAATTATATTAAAATAGGCTTCTTTCATTGCAACAATGTGGATAATAGTGAATTCGATTCAATCTGAACAATATCAAGCGCAGCTCGGGGAAAAAAAAGAACGATTTAATTCCAGCTTAGCGCCTTTCGCAGCACCGCATCCCACGGTCTTTGCTTCCCCGCCCACCCACTATCGCTATCGTGCTGAACTACGTGTCTGGCACCAAGGAGATGATTTAAGTTATATCATGTTTGACAAACAAACCAAACAGAAGATATTTATTTCGACCTTACCAATCGCCAGCAAGTTGATCAACACAACCATGCCGGCACTACTGGCTGAACTCAAAGACACACGTTTATTGCGCTATAAATTGTTTCAAGTTGACTTTTTATCAACGCAAACTGACCAACTGCTAATAACCCTGATATACCATAAAAAATTAGATGAAGACTGGCAGGTAGCCGCGACGAAACTGCGGCAGCGGCTCATATCGATTCTACCCGCTAAACAACTCCATATCATAGGCCGAGCTAAAGGACAAAAAATAAATCTACACCAAGACTTCGTAGTAGAAACGATACACCTTCAAGATCAGACGCTTCATTATCAGCAAATCGAAAATAGTTTTACACAACCCAATCCTACGGTAGCGACTCACATGCTTAACTGGGCTAAGAAGTGTACTCAAAACAGCACTGGCGACTTACTCGAGCTTTATTGTGGAAATGGTAACTTTTCGATTGCATTAGCAAATAATTTCGGCAAAGTTCTAGCAACCGAAGTCTCTAAAAGTTCCGTTAATTCTGCTCAGTACAACATCAAGCTCAATGCGGTTCATCATGTTGAAGTCGTTCGTATGTCAGCGGAAGAGTTTACTCAGGCAATGAATAAAACTAGACAATTCAGGCGACTAGAGCATGTTGATCTCGATAGCTATCAATGCAATACAATTCTAGTGGATCCGCCTCGTTGTGGTTTAGATGCCAAAACAATCGAGCTTTTACAGCATTATCCTGCCATTGTTTATATCTCATGCAACTTGGACACCTTAGCCGATAACTTATCCACCCTAACACAAACACATACCATAATCGACTGTGCTTTGTTTGATCAATTTCCTTATACAGATCACATAGAAGCTGGTGTTTACTTATTTAAAAAATAAAGCCGCATATGCGGCTTTATCTCCTCTTCAAGACAGTTTAAAATTGAAGCAGTGAAATATCTGCAACTTTCGAGAACTTCAATTTTAAACGCTGCAACAATGCAAGTCGATTGTGTTGAACTTGAGCATTTTCAGACAACACCATGACATCAGCAAAAAAATGATCAACCGGCTGACGTAAGGTTGCCAACTCAGACAAGGCTCGCGTGTAATCATGGCTCTGAAGCATTTCTTGCATAGCATGATCACTTTGGTTGAGTGCTGCAAGCAATTGATGCTCAACATCATGTTCAAACAGAGAAGGATCAACCTCAGTAGCCGAATAAAACGACTTTGATGCTTTGGCTAAAATGTTGTTAACCCGTTTATTCGCACTAGCTAATGCAGCAGCAGACTCAGAGTGTCGGAATTGGTCGATGGCATGAATTCGCTTGTCTAAATCAAATGCCAGACTTGGTTTTTGAATTAAGACGGACTGGATTACATCGGTTGGAATGCCCTGTTCTTGATACCAGGTTTTAAACCTAGCCAAAATAAATTCAAAAACATCCGTCTTGGTATTCGTATTTTCGATCCGGGTACCATATGCATCACACGCTAAAGCAACCAACTGCTTCGTATCTAGATTTAATTGATTCTCAATTAAAATCCGAAGTATGCCAATCGCGGCTCGACGTAATGCAAAAGGATCTTTATCTGCTTTTGGCGCTTGATGAATACCAAAGATACCAACTAAGGTATCTAACTTTTCTGCTAAGGCGACAGCAACAGATGTCGATACCTGAGGAACCCGATCACCTGCAAATTTGGGCAAATATTGTTCAGCAATTGCCAAGGCCACCGCTTCTTCCTCACCATCTAGACGAGCATAATGCATACCCATAATGCCTTGTACCTCTGGAAACTCTAACACCATTTGAGTGGTGAGATCGGCCTTCGACAACAAGCCAGCCCGATATGCATGCTCAGCATTACTTTTTAACAAGTCCGCAATTGATGCCGACAATGTCGCTATACGGTTTGTCCGCTGCAACATATCGCCTAGCTTTTTCTGGAATGTGATTTGCGCCAGACGTTCGCATCGGCTAAATAAGGTCTTTTGTTTATCCTGCTCAAAGAAAAATTGTGCATCTGCCAATCTAGGTCGTATCACGCGCTCATTACCTTGAATCACTTGCACTGGATCAGTTGAGATGATATTACTGACAAACAAAAATTTGGGCATAAGTTGCTGATTGGCTTGATAGACTGGAAAGTATTTTTGATCTTTTTTCATCGTATAAATCAGCGCTTCGCTGGGTACTGATAAAAAAGCCGCATCAAAGTTTGCAACCATGACTTCAGGATATTCGACCAAGGCGGTCACTTCATCTAATAAACTCTGATCAAGGTCAACCACCCCCTCCAGTTCTACTTGATGCTTCTCAAGCCCGTCTTTGATCATGGCTTGACGCTTAGCAAAATCTGGAATCACCCGACCAATAGTTTCCAAAGTTGTTTCATAGGCATCAGCATCCATTAATTCGATTTCAGCTTGTCCCATAAATCGATGTCCAAGGATTTGACGAGAAGACTTTACCCCTAACACACAGCCTTCAATTAAATCACTTCCATACAACATCGTTAAGGTGTGGATAGGCCGGATGAAAGAAACAGTTTCAGTTCCCCAACGCATTGGTTTTGGTATCGGTAATTTTTTGAGTGCTTGTGATACCATGTCTGGCACCTCTTCAAATAAGGTTTTTCCTTTCACATGTGAAAGATGCAGCAACCACTCGCCTTTATCCGTTTTTTTCCTTTGCGCTTCGGCAACGCTGATTTTGTTTGCTGTCGCCCAGCCTAAGGCAGCCTTTGTTGGTTCTCCTGCTGCGTTAAAAGCAGCCTGAATGGCGGGGCCTTTCTTCTCAACAGTTTGATCTGGCTGCTTCAATGAACAATTTTTTAACTCTACCGCTATGCGGCGCGGCGTTGCATAAGACTTTATACCGTCAAATGTAAAACCAGCCTGTTGCATTAAATGCTGCATCGATGTTTTAAATGATTCAGCTAGAGAAGCCAGCCTTGTTGGTGGCAACTCTTCTGTACCAATTTCTATGAGCAATGTTTTCATCTGTTATGCTTCTCCTACAGCTTGCTTGGTTAAGCACATGGGAAAGTTTAAAGCTTTTCTGGCATCAAAATAAGCAACAGCGACCTGCTTAGACATTTGTCGTACTCTTAGGATATAGTGCTGTCTTTCTGTCACTGAAATAGCTTGACGTGCATCCAACAAATTAAAATAATGCGATGCTTTCATAACCTGCTCATAGGCTGGTAACGGTAAGGGCGTTTCAAGTGCTAACAAACTCTGACATGCAGACTCCGCAGCTTCAAACCCATTTATTAATGTTGGTACATCAGCATGATGATAATTATATGCAGATTGCTCAACCTCATTTTGATGAAAAACATCACCATAAGTCACTCGACCTAAGCAGCCTTCACTCCAGATAAGATCGTACACATTATCTACGCCTTGAATATACATAGCTAAGCGCTCTAGGCCATAGGTGATTTCACCTGTGACTGGCTGGCACTCGAGGCCACCTACCTGTTGAAAATAGGTAAACTGTGTGATTTCCATGCCGTTCATCCACACTTCCCAACCCAATCCCCAAGCCCCAAGCGTCGGGCTTTCCCAGTTGTCTTCCACAAAGCGAATATCATGTATTTTGGGGTCTATCCCTAACGCCTCGAGAGAGCCTAGATATAAGGCTTGAATATGCAACGGTGAGGGCTTAAGCATCACCTGAAATTGATAGTAATGTTGGAGTCGATTAGGATTCTCACCATATCTACCATCAGTTGGCCGACGACAGGGCTGAACGTATGCCGTGTTCATCGGTTCAGGGCCAATGGCTTTCAAAAATGTTTGCGGGTGAAATGTGCCTGCTCCGACTTCCATGTCGAGTGGTTGTACCACAGCACAACCCTGCTTCGCCCAGTACGCTTGTAAGGTAAAGATTAACCCTTGAAAAGTTTTTATGTCTGCATTTATCATATTTGAATATTCTGCCTGTTGTTCAACCCAGCCAATCGGTTTGAAGGACCAATGACCACGATAGAGTTTGTTTCACGTGAAACATCACGATGATGTATCCAAGCCTTTTTTAATTTTATAACTGTAGTTAGGCGCTTGTAGCGTTTGTTCAACCAAGGTATGTTGCATAAACTGACAAAAATGAGGAATGTCGCGCATGGTTGCTGGATCATCTGCTTGAACGAACAACACCTGACCTTCGGACATCTCGCGAATTTTTTTCTAACCAACATCAAGGGTTCTGGACAACGCAACCCAGTCGTATCCAGATAACAATGTCCCAGCATAGCACCTTAATCAACCATGAAATAAAAGATATAAGTGTGGAACTATCGCAAAAAAGAACACTAAAAGCAAGAAGATACTTTAAAATTTAAACACAAGTCAAAATACAACTTTACAACAAGCAAACAGGGTCTAATTAGACAAACAAAGCTGAGCAAAGGGAGCTTTTTAATAGACCATACCCTGTCATAACCATATGATCAGCTCAATAATACCTTTTTGCTAACCATACAGCTATATAAAGAATTTAAGTATCAATACGCTCAAAAACAGTCGCTATTCCTTGCCCTAAACCTATACACATGGTTGCTAAGCCATAACGTACTTGCTTAGAATGCATCAAGTGGATTAATGTGGTGCTAATACGAGCCCCTGAGCAACCTAAAGGATGACCTAAAGCTATGGCGCCGCCATTTAAATTCACTTTGCTCTGATAACTATCCTGTAAATCTAAAGCCTTAATGCAAGACAATGATTGACCAGCAAAAGCCTCATTTAATTCAATCAAATTAATGTCCGCTAAACTGAGGTTAGCTCGAGCAAGGGCTTTTTCGCTGGCCTTAACTGGGCCAATCCCCATAATAGATGGCTCACAGCCACTGACGGCCATTCCCCGTACTAAAGCCAGAATCGGAACTTGCAGCTTTTTCGCCAAAGAACGCGACATGACCAACATCGCACTAGCACCATCAGACAATGCAGAAGAACTTGCGGCTGTAATCGAACCATGGACAGGATCGAATACAGGCTTGAGTTTTTGCAAATCTTCAAAATTAGTTTCTGGTCTAATCACCTCATCTGTTTCAACGAGTTTTAGCATGCCGCTTTGAGGGCAATGCCCCTCTATAGGAACAATTTCATTTTGAAAGCTTCCTGCCAGCGTAGCTTGATGTGCTTTTTGATGGGATTGCACAGCAAAATTATCCTGTTCATCTCGACTGATTTCATATTGACGAGCCAACAATTCTGCGGTCATTCCCATCATACCAGCTCCTTTGGCAACTCGATGCCCGAGAGTTGGATGAAAATCGACGCCATGTGTCATCGGTATATGCCCCATGTGTTCGACGCCACCGATAATAAAGATCTCGCCAGCACCCGTTTGAATCGCACGACTAGCCTGATGTAAAGCATCCATAGACGATCCACACAATCGATTTATTGTAACTGCGCCAATTTCTTTGGGCAAACCGGCTAATAACGCAGCATTTCGTGCAATATTAAACCCTTGTTCTAGAGTTTGCTGGACGCACCCCCAATAGATATCTTCGATCTTATTTATCGGAATTTTTGAATTTCTTGTTACGATTGCCTGCATCAAATTTGCCGATAATGTTTCAGCGCGAACATGTCTAAATACACCATTTCTTGAGCGCCCCATAGGGGTACGAATGCAATCGATAATTACCGCTTCTTCCATAATTTATCCCTTATCTGTTATAGTAACTGCCGTTGTTTTTTGCCAGCTGACGCAGGCCATCTGGGATACCATACGCAGAACCCAAATGTGTATATTTTTCAGCCATTTGGAGGAACTTCTTGGTGCCCATTTGATCGATGTAATGAAAAGCGCCACCTCGAAAAGGAGGAAACCCTAAGCCGTAAATCAAAGCAATATCAGCTTCTGCGGGTGTCTCGATAATCTTTTCTTCATAACAACGTACCACTTCAAGCAGCATCGGCAACATGCACCGAGCAATCACATCATCTTCACTGAAATCAACTTGCTTGCCGAAAGCATCTCTTACCATGCCAATAGCTTGCTCACAAACGACCTTCTCTAATTTACCTTTTTTATTTTTTTGATACTGGTAAAAACCCACGCTATTTTTTTGACCAAATCGTTCTGACTTATACATTAAATCGACGACGTTATTCACCTCAAGCTGCATCCGATCTGGGAAAGCGTCTGCCATAATTTTTTGCGCATGAAAAGCGGTGTCGATGCCAACCACATCCAGCAAATAAGCAGGCCCCATCGGCCAGCCAAACTCTTTAGACATCAGTTTGTCTATAAACTGGTAGTCAGCACCGTCTCGAACCAATTGCCCGAAACCATTAAAATACGGAAATAAAACCCGATTAACAAAAAAACCAGCGCAATCTTGAACAACAATCGGTGTCTTACCGAGCTTAGTTGCATAGGCGCAAATTGTTGCAATCGTCTCTGCGGATGTTTTCTCACCTTGGATGACTTCAACAAGTGGCATTTTATGGACAGGATTAAAAAAATGCATGCCACAGAAATTTTCTGGGCGATTCATATGCTTCGCCAGATCACGAATAGGAATCGTAGACGTATTCGAGGTTATAATGGTCTTTGGATGGGTCATGGCCTCCGTTTCTTGCAAAACATCTGCCTTAATTTTGGGATGTTCAACCACGGCTTCAATCACAATATCAACTTCCCTAATCGCTGCATAATCTAGAGCCGGCGTAATTTTTGTCAAAACCGAGGCAACCTTATCAACCGATATGGTGCTTTTTCTAAATTTGCCAGATAGATTACTAACTGCTTGTTTGAAGCCTATATCAATGGCATTTTGATGAATATCTTTCATGATAACAGGAATGTTCTTGGCGGCATTTTGATAAGCAATCCCCCCACCCATAATACCTGCGCCCAGCACAGCAGCTGTCTCATATGGTTGACTTGATTTAGCCAATTTTTTAACTTTTGATTTGACCATCTGATCATTTAGAAAAAGCGACACTAAAGCAGTGGCAGCTTCTGTTTGGGTTAACTTAATAAAGGCTTTCTTCTCAACTTCCAGCGCTTCATCACGACCCATACCAGCAGCCTCTTCGATAGCAACAACAGCTTGTATAGGCGCCGGATAATGTCTACCTGCAATCCGTGTCACCATGGCCTTAGCAGTTGAAAAGGCCATCAAATGTTCCGTGTTTTTTAACAATAGCGGTGCTTTTTTTTGTGCACGACGCGCTTGCCAATCTAGCTGATTATCCATCGCATTTTGTAGCATAATTATAGCAGCAGCCATCAGATGCTCTTCGACCACGACAGCATCAATCGCACCTACTTTTAAAGCAGCATCTGCTTTGAAGTGTTTACCTGTGGTGATCCACTCCAATGCATTTTCAGCACCAATAAGGCGAGGTAATCTAACCGTACCCCCAAAACCAGGCATGATTCCTAGCTTGGTCTCAGGTAGCCCAATGAGTCCACTAGCGTCTGCAATTCTAAAGTCACAGGCCAAAATTGTTTCACAACCACCGCCCAATGCAAAGCCATGAACCACGCTCAGTGTCGGCATGGGTAAATCTTCTAATTTATTAAAAACATCATTGGCTTTGTCTAACCATTTCTTGAGTTCAGCTTGTGTTTGCTTAAACAATCCGAGAAATTCAGTGATATCTGCACCAACAATAAAAGAATCTTTTGTGCTGCTGATGAGCAATGCTTTTGGCTTATAATCAATGATAGCATCGAGTGCTTCATCTAAGTGATTGAGCGTT
>JADHND010000027.1 GCA_016779685.1 Shewanellaceae bacterium
ATAAGGCTTTATCTCGATTGTATTTGTTGTTGATTGATTTAATGACCTTGCCGTTAATCAGAACAGGGCTGACACCTTGCTGATTTGAAACCATGGTTGCTAGGTTATCTATGCCTATATCAACACCCATTACGTTAGATTTATTAAGAAGTACATTCTTGTCGCTATCTTTCAGTTTATATACAACCTCGATAAAATAGCATTTTTATGATGCATTCACATAAAAACATTTTAATTAATTTTATACCCTTTTTGTTAAACCGGTGTATCTTCTTATATACACTGCATCAAGCTGGCTCCGTTGCAAAAAATCTAGCATCAGCCACAATCTGATATAAGCAGAAGAAACGCATGTCCGATTTGGGTTGGTGACATTATCACGGTCAAATCATCCTATGGGCTGGGCGTTGGTAGGGTAAGTACGGTGTAAGTTACCGTGAACTAGCCGAGATGATACATGAATGATGGAAATGATTGTCGGGGAAAAGATGACGATCTTGAAAAAGCCCCTCTGTTCAAGAAGGGCTGATGTCGTTTGCTCAACAGCAAGCGTTGTTTATTAGAGAAGACCGTTGACTTTCTATTGACAGCCCGTCTTGAGTCGATGATTGCTAACTGTGATGGCTCTAGCGAGACGGGAAGGGGTCTCTGGTTTTGCAATCACAGTGATCATTTTGTCATATAATCCGTGCTCAAAATCCGCTGTGGTTGTGACTTGAAACAGGCTATTTTTCTGGTCCAATAAAAAATCGATACTCTCGGGCTGATCTGAAAAACGGGTAATTGGGCGCATTGATTTGCTATCTACTTTGATCAATACAACGTTTTCATTGATATTTTTCTGGTTAGCTAGCATTTGATACTGTAAATCGGTGTTTAAAAAATGGGAAGGCATCACCATCATCTCGTGTTCAAATTTTATTATCTTTCCTGGACGCAAAAATGAAAAATGTTGCTCCTGAGTGACGACCATTGGATAATACAGGGGGGCAGTCATCCGAGGTAAGGTTTCGACCACCTCCCTAGCAGCGGTCGAGACTTCTTCAGGCATGATGGACATACCTCGCCCAATTAGCTGATTACTCGCGTTATCATGATAAAATTCTAAGAACGTATGCATAGACTCAATCTGTTCCGAGTTCAAAGCAGGCCCCGTTTTTTCAAATAAATTCAGTTCATTCGCCACCGCCTTCACACTGCGATCCGACACAGCAGCGGTGTCTTCGTGAGGAATCGGACCCATGAGTCGTTCCAGCTCATCTGGATACAGCTCTACCGGCGCATCAACACGGGTTGTACCTACACCTGCACCTGAACCTGAATCCATACAAGAACTGGCACAACTCGATTGACTCATATAGTTAGCATGGACATTTGGGATCATGCTCAGAAAAAGACAAGGGGTAATAAAGAGAAATCGCTTAGATAGATAAAAGAATGTATACAATTTAATGACCTAATAATAAAATAAAAAAACTAAACAAAGCCCTCAAAATAAGGAGACCATGTTCGAATAGATTGATGAGGCCCCAATCTTTGAACCACCTGTCCTTCGGGGTTGACCAAAAATTTGGTGAAGTTCCATTTTATTGACCTCGTTCCTAGCCATCCCTTTGCCGCGCTCTTTAACCATCGATAGAGTGGATGAGCTTGGCTTCCATTGACATGTATTTTTTGATGCATCGGAAAAGTCACACCATACGCCATTTGACAAAACTGTTGCTGCTCCCACGCTGAACCGGGCGCTTGCGACCCAAATTGATCGCAGGGAAACCCCAACACGACTAAGCCATGCGTTTGATATTGTCGATAGAACTGTTCCAGCTCTTCCAGTTGTGGGGTCAACCCACATTGGCTAGCTGTGTTCACAATGAGCATCCATTGCTGCTGATACCGACTTAGCATATACGTGGTTCCATCAGTAGATTGAACCGCTATATCGTAAATTGACTTTAACATAAGTCCTCCATTCTATTTTTTTTTTATTCAAATAGCTATATGATCGCGCCTAACATCTCTCAAAAGACTCGCAAGTGATGATTTATGAAGCAATAACCCTCATTATTTTTGGCTGGGGCTATACTTCACATAATGATAACAGCATCTCCCGCCGAATTGGCGAGTCTGGATCACAGCTCGCACACCCACTCAGCCTCATTGTTTAGCGTTTGATAATCAAGCCTGCCAGAACGCATCCAACGAGCGCGTCAACGACTTCAAGAAGACAACATAAATAATTGAAAAAATCGATTTAAATAGCTAACTTTGGGTCGCTGGATGGTTGATAATACACCTCAGAATTGAAGTGCAAGTCAACAGATAAAAATAAATTTGATTAGAAGAGAACCGTCATCTTCCTTCTAAGGATCACATGAATCATCATCTAAGGCATCAGTGGCCGTCTGTTCCGAGGAACTCATGGTTTGCTTACATGCATCCACCAGTTGACCCACTTCTTGCGTCCATGTGAGCAAATCCATCTCCGGATTCGATGCAGCGTTGTTGTCTAACCAATTATCGACGTCATTTAGAGTTCTGTATATAAAGTACTTGTCCCACCAATCCATCTCTTACTCCTTATCTACATTCATGCAACGATCCTACTAAGACATGCCTTAAGGCTTTTTTTTGGAGCGATCCCGCATCTCGCGGATATCTTCAATAAAATGGACTAAATCGACTTCTGGCTCTGATTCAGAGTTGGTATTCAACCAACCGAAGAGGTTTCTCAACCAATGAAACAAAATCAGTCCAATACAAACACCAAATACAATTCCCCACATATCAATACCTTTTTCATGAGTTAAACCACAGTCCACACCTCTCGGATGCAGACCTTGCTAGTATACCATTTTAAGCTATTTGAACCCATTGAAAGCATTGAAAGTGAAGTAAAACGTGATCCAGTTCACATCTGTAACAAGCGATATCTAGTGAATAAAGGGGATTTTTGCTAAAATACCACCACGTATTCAAGGCTGTTTCAGATACATGAAGGTAGGATATCTTACCCTCTAAACGATGATTGGCATGAATATGTTACTTGAGAGAAGCCCCTGTATCTCATCACGTGTATCTGTGTTTTTGTTTGCAAGAACGCATAGAATGCTTGATTGATGTACCGAAACAACACGGACAGTCGCCATGAATTACGACAAAATAAAACAAATCTTCAACCTAATTGGCATATCCATCGTGCTCTTGTTTCGCTTGTTCGATATCCTGTATCGGACATTTTTTAAATGGGGTTGGCTCACGCTACAGCTCATTTTTTGGGTATGGTTATTGTACATCTTTATTAAAATCATTTAATCTCCCTGCCCCCATGGGGCGAGGATGGTTGATCAACGCACTTATTCCGCATAGACCGTGATCATTTTCCACATCTCAGTATCCTTGACGTACGCCATGACCATCGCCACGCTTTCTAGATAATCATGTCAGTAAAGCTTTTTCCGTTCTCGTCAGCACGTCAAGGTTTTGGCTAGAACCGACCTTAATTAGTCTGCTGGACTTGGTAGGTCAACTCGAGGTTGACTTTAACAGGGATAACTTCAGTTGGCTTTTTATCTTATCAGTGATCGGCTTAACTGCCTCACCTAGATTGCCTGATTCACCTAGGGTATCTGAAATAAGGCTAAAAAACACAGAATATGAGCTAGATCCTAAACAGGTGATGGCATCATCGAATCATAGGCTTTAGGCTGCATTCAACCCAACTCGAAGCGTTGGGTCTTCAGAACGAGTGACTTCTATCACATAATCTACTTAGAGCACAGCACCAACCTAAATGAGATTGCAAAGTATTTAAATAACCCACCTTGGTCATCGGAAGCTGCCTCCCAAGCAAGACAACCTCTGACATTTTCAACACCTTTATGCTGCTGAAAAATTTGATATACCTCTTATTTAACCACCCTCTGATTTTCACAAAATAGCGTAAAATGTTAAAGTGGCGGCATTGTTGTTTTTTAGGTTTATACCATGTCTTACCCATATCTCTCTCGAACCTATCTCTTTATGCTATGTATCTCTATTTTAAATGGATGTCAGCCCGGGTCGAACCCCAACCCTCAGGCAGACCTAGCTACAGCAGTTTATGATGATACAACCGGCAACATTGATCCAGAAAACACAGAAGAACAGGGTGGCAACGATTTAGCAGAAGCACCTTCAATCGAGACCATCGCACCACAAAGGCTAGCTCTTGGACAGACCAGTGACATTGAATTCAGAGCCACTTCCCATGCTCTTCAAGCGAACTTGACATACCAAGTCCGAAATTCCCAGCCCGAGCTAGGAACAGTCAGCATCAAAAATGGGCAGATTCAGTACAGCGCTGACAAGACAATCGGCACAGATACCGTGACCCTTGTCGTCACCGACACCACCAAAAAGGTTAAACAAGAGCAGTCCTTTGCTGTTGAATTGTATTCTAATACAAAACCAACCATGAGACCCATCGCTAGCCAGACGATGTACACGAATCGAAGCTTACGGATTCAACTAGCAGGCGATGCACACAACCAGCAGCCTTAGACCTTTACAGCTACAGCAACCCGAAGTAAATGGGGTGAAGCACATATCTTTAGAAACACGCTCATATACAAGGCCAATGAACAAGCGGGTACTGAGCACATCACCATCACTGCGACCGATCCCGTCAACGGCCATAGCGCCAGCACTGAGTTGGACATTCTCATCACAGCACCACCTAAGCCAACCATCTCCAAAATCGATTCTCAGCAGGTCGAATTTGGTGAAACGAAGCGCATTCAGATTAATGCGTATTCGAAAGCACCTGATGCGACCTTAACCTATTTAGTGAACCAACAAGATTCAAGCCTAGGTACCGCCACTATGCCAAGTACTCAACAGATTGTCTACCAAGCTAAACAGAAAGCAGGTACCGATTTGGTGACTTTAGTGGTTAAAGATACACACAATAAAGTACAATCAACCTTAACATTTAAGGTTCAAATGAGCGCACCTAAGCCAGATTTAGTGGCAATCTCTGCCTTTGAATCAGACAACAAAACCATTCGAGGTCGGATCATTTCTCCAGCTCATGCCAGCGCCAACAACAGGGATACATTTACCTATAAAATAGGTCAAAACCACACCATTTCAAAGACTTTTAATGACGTTGATGACTATGCTTTCGTGCTGAATGATGACGGTACATTTACCTTCACCAGTCATCTAAATTATTTGGGTGAAGTGAAGGTACCTGTTGTTGTGACTTCTTCAACAGGTCAGAACGAAACCATCGAGGCGTCTTTTGCAACTGAAATCAAGCAAGCTGCGTTCAACGATCCAGAAGCCCACAACCAATGGCACATTCACAACACAGGTCAAACAAATGGCGCTTCTAAAGGTGGTAAACCCGGACATGACATCAATATCGGTCTCCTCCATCGACAAGGCGTCACTGGGCAAGGTGTGGAGGTCGCTGTTTTAGATAGTTCTACTTACATTGATCATAAGGATCTCAGCGAAAATATAGCAAGAACCAACTCATATGATTTTGAAAATCAAGATGACGATCCTTCGCCTAGCCTTGATAAAGGCAGTACTCACGGAACCAAGGTAACCGGTATTATTGGCGCGGTTGCGAATAACCATGAAGGTGGACACGGTGTCGCACCCGGTGTCATGCTAAACATATTTCAGCGTCCATCCAATCTCACCTCGAAATCCTTCAAGAACATGATAGAAAATTGGCTAACCAAGGTTCAGATCCTAAATCAGTCCTTTGGTAATCCATCCATGAATACAAGAAAAACTGACCGAGAACCCTTGATAGATTTATTTAAAAGCACCCATTCATATAACAACGGCCGTGGTCTATTTTTTGTTAAATCGGCTGGTAACGCCTTTAAACAAGATAGGCAATTACAAAAAAATAAATCGTCAACATCGGCTTATTTACCAGCCAGAAACTCTAATTCTACACAAAAAAATTATCTCTTCGAAAATACGGTCGTCGCGGCGGTCACTGCCGATGCCAATCAACCCCATGCACCTTATTCATCCAGCGGTGCCAATGTATTCATCAGTGCGCCTGGTGGCTAAGATGGCAGAAGCGCCCCTGCCATCTACACCACTGCCCATTCAACATGCGACATAGATATAGATCATGTCGATTCACGACCACAATACACGCATAAAATGAATGGCACTTCTTCGTCAGCACCTATTATATCAGGCGTGGCTGCCTTAATATATCAGGTGAACCCAGATCTAACATGGCGCGATGTGCGTCATATCATGGCCACAACCGCGACAAAGATTGATGTTAATGTGCCCAAAATTACGCTTAAGCGGAATGATGAAGTCGGCTTGGATCCAAACAGCTTTATTGCGCAAGATACTTGGCAAACCAACCAAGCTGGCTATGCATTTCATCCCTATTATGGCTTTGGCATGGTCGATGCCACGAAAGCTGTCCAAATGGCAGCGAATGGTTATCAAAACTTACCACAGCTGGTGACCACAGAGTGGATAGCACCTAAGTTTAATGACAATCAACAAACTATCTTAGAAAATTACAAAGGCGCAAGTAAAAATATTGAAGTAACGGATAACGCCACCATCGAGTCCATTCAAATCAAAATCAGCATCACCCATAGCAGGATATCGGATCTTGCCATTGTGGTGTTTTCACCAAATGGCACTCGCTCTGTCGTCATGACACCGCGCAGCTTGTTAAATATTGACACTGATATTAATGAAGAATTCGATCAAACCATCTTGCTATCACATGCGTTTTACGGCGAGCAAGCCAAGGGTACATGGAAAGTACAAGTGGTCGATACCAATCAAGGTGTTTTTAAATATTATGCATATGATAAAAATGATCAATATGATGCATGTAAGAAATCTTATAAATATTATAACAAAAAATCGAAAAATATCCCGAACAACAAAAAACTTGGAACCTTTCAAGAAGTCCAATTAAAAATATTCGGACACCCATAAACCGTCATCGTTCCAGCAACAGTAGCTAGACCAGCTAGGATGGGTTGGTATCACACCAACCCATCGACTATAACCCACCCCAAATTAAAAGTACCTAACGCCAGCTCATTATATTTCTTGGCTGGCTTGTTTTAGGGCAGTTAAACTTTAAACAGCTTATCGTCTTGGCTCAATGATAAGGCAATATGTTCGGGCTGATTCAGAGCAATTGGAAGTTTGTCTCTTAATATCGGTACCATCAATTGACAATTGGTTTGACCTAACTCATCAACCAGCCCCTGAATCTGATTGTCATCCACAAGCTCCATTTGATCATGTAAAATAAAATGAAGACAATGAATGCCTAATGCATCGGCAAATTTCACATAAGCCAGATCAAACGCAGTTATTTCGCCCTTTTTCTTGCTCGTACCGGTTTGACCATTTAACGATTTGGCGTCATTCTCCATCTATAGCGTTAGCTTAGGTGGAGATGTAAGCCATTGTTGCAAAGCAACAACTATAGTGGGCGCTCTTGGTTCTCAATGTACTGCTTTAGAATTGTCAGAATCAAGTTTTATCATTGAGCGTATAGCGATAGTTGGTCTTAATGCTCAAGTCATCATGAAGCCGTGATGGATCACGGCTATCTTGATTAAATCGAGCTACAGTTCAATGGAGTAGATTAAATTGTTGATGTCCGTTTTCGTAAAATCACAGCTGATACCTTTTAAATTTGAGACCCCAGCACAGCCTGAATCGACTCCGCTTTTGCTGGTTATGAACGCATGGTTGCCGATAAATTTCAATCCCTGACGTCCGAATCTTTGATCAGCAGCTGAAATTTGATGTTCTGCTATGTAATGAGTCAAGCTCCAGGTGCCATTCGTCTCTGTGTAAACATACACAGCACCGCTGTCACCGGGTGATTCGAATTGAACAGAGGGATCATCCTTACAGTCAGATGGCTTCGCCATCACGCCTAAGCATGTTTTGGTTTTTTTCTCAGCCACCATAATTCGCTTGCCATCGGCGCTGATGGCAAATCTCAAACCGAACGTATATTCTGCGCGGGGAATATCGGGTCGAAAGACATGATCTAACTTCCACTCATCATTCGTACTGTTGTAGGTATACAAATATGCAACCCCAGCGTTGGTTGCGCCCGCTGTTACACAACGACTGGTTTGCTCAGCAGCGGTCATGATGCCGCCACAGTTTTGGCTATAGGTTGTATCACCGACCAACATCCGCAAGCCATCTTTTGAAAACATGACATTTTTATTGCTTAACGTTTGATTGGCCGAAACTGCTTCAACCCAAGTGTCGATGGTACGTTTATAGGTTCGTATTTCCTTCACTTCACTCATGACATGAAGCATGGTGGCATCGTCATTCAAAAAGACGAAATGACCAAACCTATCGTTACCATTTGACCGAGAAATAATGGCTTGATGCTCCCATTGATTGCTGTCGTTATAATGATAGATACTTACTGCCCCAGTTCCCCAGGTATTCGCGCCGCTTGATGTATAAAAATTGTTAATATCAGTTGGGCCATGGTAGATGGCTTGAAAAGATTGTTTGTTGCCTTGTTCACCAATTGACAAATAACTGCCATCGTGATTCAAAGCAACACTATATCCGAAATAACTGCTATTATGAATTGAATCAATGCCGTTCGTCGCTTTGATAAAAGCTTCTTCTACCCAGCCGCTTTCTTGCTTGCGATAAATATAGACTCCACCAGTCCAGTATCCTTTAACATCTGATATAGCCGAACCTATATTATCTGTTGTTGCACATCCTGCGGGATTGATGCCATAGCAGGTGTTACCAGCGGCATCTACAGTGCTGTCGTGGTGGGCACCAACTGCTAGAACGTTGCCATCGCCACTTATGCTGATGGAACGACCGTAAGCTGTTGTCCCCGCTACCCGAGAGGGTTGAAACAACAACTCTGGTTGCCAAGCACCATCGGTAAAAGTGTAGTTCAACACGGATCTGAAATTCGTTGAAGCCGGGGTAGAGCCATCATTGCAGTTAAACTGGTTCCCAATTGGTTTTGGACAACCGTGGACATAAGGCACAGTCTGAAACATCTGTTTTCCTTGCGAATCGGAGACGATATACTCATAGCCTGATATAAAACTATAAGATCCGTTAGGCGCAGCTCTTGGATTCAATTTGCGGTGTTGTGGTCTCCTCAGAACAACCTCCCAAATACATCGCCATCAAAATAAAGCCTAGGGTTTTTGCTTCAAACATATTCAAATGTCCTTATTAAAATAGGAATCATATCCTTTCGAAAAAATTGTGGCCTTCAAAATAGTTTAATCTAAGCCAGATCAAGCAGTTCATCTATATTAGATGGCGTGTGGTATGAAAATCATGTCCACAAGTCCCCTAACTTATGTTTTAAACATCATCGGTGCTCTGATCGGATGCCATATTTTCTGAGATCTTGACCGATGTTGTTTTTTGCGCCACTACCCGAGGGGAAAGTCAATGGCATGTGATGACCGGTGGTTCTGTTGCCATCGGCCAACCATTGACGACAGTCAAGTTCGTTGGTACAGAATAAAAAGGAAACACCGATTCACTGATTACTGTCCAGTCGTCATGATCCTCGAGTTCCTTAAGGTACGCGCTTCTGTTGGTATGTACATTGGAACAACTGGTGTTGCTGCTGATGACGTTATCGTTGTTAAAATCGATATTGAAAGGAGTCAAGGCATTGTTCAGGTTCACGTTATTCTCATTGAAGCTCCTAGGATCGAAGGGAGCGCCTGAGCCATTCGAAAAGTTCAGGTAAGTATATTCGAGTGAAACTGCTGCGATACGATTAAAGTCATTCGCGGTACTTCTTAGGGCATAACAGAATCGTTGATTGTGTGTAGCCAAGACTTGATAATCTTCAGATTCGTAAGTTGGGAAGGGGCGTACCATATTAGTGTTATAGCCATAATTCATGATACTGTAGTAGTTGGGCTTGAAGTTTAGATCTTCAAAGCCACCGTGGCCAAGACCTAAGGTGTGACCAAGCTCGTGAACTAAAGTACTGTATTTCTCCGTTAAAGGGTTGCTGCTAGATAAAGAAGGCTTTGAGAACACCCCTATAGATTGATTGTTTTTTTGAGCGAAGCCTAATGTAAAATCACTTCCACTACTATCAGAATAAGCACTTAACAAATAGCGAAATATGCCACGCCGTCTTGGATCCATGGTTAAACCAGAGGTATTCTTGGCATCAATGATGCTGATTTTTTCAACAAAAGTTGTGGTGGTACCTCCTGATAAGTTGGTGTCATCCATGTACAGATTAAATTTAGCCGTATCCACCTTATTCGCATTCGCGCTGTCGACGTAAGTGCTGCCAGCATCCATATGTAATCGCATTGGATAATTGATGTGGGGCGGGCTGTTGTCGATAAAAAATTGACGCGATGCTTCTAAGACAACAATATCAAAGATTTGAAGATCTGTGGTACTGACGCTGGGATTGTCTGCCATAAAATCGATTTGGAGAAACATATCCGTTTGGTTAGGACGTGCGCCCCAAGCATAGTAAGGCAGATCATTGAAAAAGGCACAGTCCACTTCTTTGTCGTCGGGAATGCCATCTTTATCCGCATCGGTATTGAGGCTGACCGCTAAGTTGAGTGCGCCTTGATCCATGGGCGCCATCAGGTTGCGACCGCCTATGGTTGCAAACAGACTTAAAGACCAATCTTGGGCTTGCTGGGTGTCTTGATAAGGCACTTTTCGGCCGATACTGGTGGTACGATCGGGATGGGTGTACCAAGGTATACTGGCGCCTTGCCAAGCTTGAGCCGTCATGGGTTCGGTGGTATCCGAACCAAAGCGAACAAAGTCGAGGGTTTGACCGCTGGTTTTATCGACCAGTTCGAGAAAGCCGGCCTCGGGCTGCCAGATAAAAGTATGTCCGGGGGTTTTCAGATAGAGGATCCGACCATGTTGGGTTGCCGTATGTGCGGGTGTTTGTGCATGGGGAAGTGCAGAAGACACAATGACATGCTCGTGCGAGGCGATGACCATATCATCGGTAAAAGAAAAGAGCGTTGGATTCAATTTGACATCGGCAGGTTGGGGTTCCTGCGAGATTTCGACTGCATAGGCTCGAAGCTGAATGGTGTTTAAAGCAATCGGCGCCGCAGTGGGATTGTAGATCTCAAACCAAACTGGACGGTTCACCGCGAGGAGGGGTGCAATCTCGGTAATCACCAAGTGATTCAAATCGGTAGCGGCGATAGGGACTTCGCTTGACTGCGGACAATGCCCATAATAAGGTGCAGAGTTATCGCCACCACCATCGCCGCCGCCACCATCGCCGCCACCATCGCCGCCGCCATCGCCGCCGCCACCATCGCCGCCGCCACCGCCACCATCGCCGCCGCCATCATCGCCGCCGCCGTTCGCGGTTGGCGTATCGATGGTGGTGGCGATGGTGGTGTCATCGCAACCTGATAGTGGCATGAAGAGTACGGTCAGTAACAGCAATAAGGTCAACTTGGACATATAATTGGATCCCGTTTGATTGAGTTAAGGGATGAGGTTGGCATAATTTTTTAAATATTAGAGTATTGTAGAAAAGAATCGTTGTTTCTGCATCCAGCAGACTGAAATAAATTGACTTGTCAATGATGTCAAAGCAGGTGATAATCGAAGTTTTTAGTTTGAAGGAGGCAATGACCATGAAACAAATTGTTTGGATGATTTTAAGCTGTTGGACTTTAGTAGCATCAGCGCGCTCGATTCGAGTGCTAGAACCCGATCTTGCGCCAGCAAATGAATCAGAATGGATCGAGGCAATTGACGCCGAAGCAGACGCCGAAGCAACGGTGGCGAATGAAGGGAGCGAACTTGAGCCTGAAGCCGAGGTGAATGAAGGGAGCGAACTTGAGCCTGAAGCCGAGGTGAACGATACCTGTTGCGGCGAAGCAGAACCCGAGGTTTAAGCATAAAATCAGTGCTGGGTCACCCGAGAGAGTTGCCCAG
Source organism: Shewanellaceae bacterium (assembly GCA_016779685.1). GTDB lineage: Bacteria > Pseudomonadota > Gammaproteobacteria > Enterobacterales > Shewanellaceae > UBA2521. Next base: position 11,980 of record JADHND010000027.1, read on the forward strand.
TCACGCTCTAGGGAATTTAGTTGTATGAAAATACTCCACACTTCAGATTGGCATTTAGGTCAATATTTCCATAAACAAAAAAACCGCGAAGCTGAACACGCTCAATTTATCGAATGGCTGTTAGAACAAGTGGTGTTGCATCAAATTGATGCCGTGATCTTGGCTGGCGATGTGTTTGATACAGGCTCACCGCCGAGTTATGCACGTCAATTGTATGCGCACTTTATTGGTCAGATGCATCGCTTGGGCTGTCAGTTGATTGTCTTAGCTGGCAACCATGATTCCGTCGCGATGTTGGAAGAATCGAAACCGCTGATGGCGACTTTACAGGTGCAGGTGATCACCGATGTGAGCCCCACTGATGTGGCATCGCAAGTCGTGGTTCTACGCAATCGGGACGGTGAACCGGGTGCTGTGGTGATGGCGATCCCTTTTTTACGGCCGCAGAGTTTGGTGACCAGTGCCGCTGGCGAAACGGCTTCGACCAAGCAAGCCAACTTGCAACAGGCGATCACGGCACATTATGCGCAGACTTATGCTGCGGCGCAGCAAGTGCAACAAGGGTTGGATCAGCCCGTGCCCATTGTGGCCACGGGGCACTTAACCGCTTGTAACATTCAAGCTTCGGGTTCAGAGCGTGAGATTTATATTGGTACCTTAGCCGCGTTTCCGGCAGCGGGATTCCCGCCAGCGGCCTACATTGCGTTGGGGCACATTCATCGCCCTCAATGCGTAGCGCAACAGCAGCACATTCGCTATTGCGGTTCGCCGATTCCACTGAGTTTTGATGAAATCAAGCACGACAAA
>JADHND010000028.1 GCA_016779685.1 Shewanellaceae bacterium
ATTAAATCAAATTCTACGGGCTTTCGGTAAGGTTGAAGATGCGTTTCAATTCCTAGTGAATTCATGGAGTACGATTGTCGAATTAATTTCAATATACAAACGCTTAAAGGCGTTTGAACAAAAAATAAATGAACGGACTGCCTTAATGCCATCAGTGGAGGTAAGCTAGCTGGAATAGTTACCGGCCGAATAACTTTAGGATTTTCCCAAAAAAACCTTTGCGGCTGAGTGGGTTATGTGTATTCGTTTCTATCATGAGCTCAGTGAGTTCATCAATGGCAATACACCATTCTGAATCTTGATCAAACTCATTTTTAAAGAATTCAATTTGAGATTCATTCCAACATTTGGCTTCTGTGATGTGTTGGCCTTCTTTAAGGCGATTGTTCATAATAAAGGTTTCTATATCTGAGCTAGCGTTCGGTAACCCAAGCTGGTCAAATAGATGTGTTATGTCGTGCTTAAATGTTTCCATAATCAATTGTATAAAGAGGCATCATATCATTAATTTAGGTTATAATACTTAGTATTGCAAATTTCAACTTGATGTTGCTTTAGACAAGATCAGTAGATTTAAAAGGAATTGAGATGGATATGGGTTTACCACAAATTATATTTTTGATGTTATTGTGCACGGCAACCGCTTGGTACTGGCTAGAAAAAAAAATAGAAAATCACGCTATTAAGATTGCTCGCAAAGCATGCAAGAAGCAAAATGTAAAGTACATTCAATGCATTAAATATCGTTCAAAAATTTATTTAAAACCATCGTATCAGTTTGGGTTGTATCACGAATATTTATTTGAGTTTTCCGAACGCGGTTTTGATAAGTTTCAAGGGCACATTATTTTTAAAGGACAGCATTTCAAAAGTATTCATTGGCCAGCGATGAATGACTAAAAAAAATAGGGAAGCCATTGGCATTCCCTATCCCTAATACAATAAATTCCATTTCTGTTATTACATCCGAGTATTTAAGCGTATATTTCCATTATCAATTTTATGTCTGTCCTTGAACAAAGCTTAAACGACCCACCTCTATAACTAACATCATCTTCCAGTGATGATAACTTAAACATAGTTGAATTTTTATGATTAGCAAGTGAATTATTTAATTTCCTAAAAATTCTCGCTTCAAATCAAAATTTTCTTGAAAAGCACCACCATAACTTGAGGTCGTGGTCATTGAATTAATGTCGCGAACGCCTCTAGAATGCACACAATGATGCGTTGCTTGGATGTGCACGGCAACATCTTTCGAGTTTGAGATGACTTGAATCGCTGTTTTGATTTGTTGTGTGAGCCTTTCTTGCAATTGTGGCCGCCTGCAAAAAAAATGTACGATTCGATTTAGTTTTGACAGGCCAAGCAGTTTTTCATTCGGTATGTAGGCGACCTTAACTTGTCCCTGTATCGGTACAAAATGATGTTCACAGGTGCTGTTCATTAAAATGTTGTCGATTTTTATCATATCGAGCTGCCCTGATTGGGCTGGGACGGTGGTAATTTTAGGGAAATTTTCATAGTTTAAACCTGAAAAAATTTCTTCAATGTACATTTTAGCTATCCGATGAGGACTTTTCCCTAAGCTTTCGTCAGTTAAATCAAGTCCCATCGATTGCATGATCGCTGACATGTGGTATTGAATCGTTTCAACTTTTTCTGCATCGGAATGGTTATTCAATAGACTCGGATTTTCTAATTGTAGGCGTTCTAGGGCTTCTTTAACCGCTATAGCTTCCTGCGAGAGCATATATATTTCCTTATAAAGGTTTGTGAATAAATTTTGAAGTGACTTGTGGATATGATTGTGGCAGAGCTATACCGTAATGTAATGTGAACCCCAATAAAAATAAAGAACCTCCTATGAGTATCTGCTCCATGGCGAAGGATTGTCCCCAAAACAGAATATGAACGAGTATACCTAGTGGTATGACAGCATTATTCATAAGTGCTGTAGTACCGATAGTAACTTGGGTGATGCCTTTATTCCATAAAAAGTAGCCGATACCTGATGCGACGAGACCAAGGTATACCAGCAGTCCCCACTGAAGTGAATTAGTTGGCAAAGCAGATGTATCACCTAACGTAAACCAGCAGCCGAGGCCACACAGACAAGCGCCTATATAAAACCAGCTCATGGCTTGATGTTGGAGGATATGTGGATTTGTTCGCATAACTCGATTATACATCACTTGCCCGCTTGCAAAAGCAATATTGGCGCCCTGAACCAGCAGTAGACCCATCAGAGAAGGTGTCTCAACTGGCGTATATCGCATGACATAAGCAGCTAAGCAAGTAAGAAGAGCACTTATGAACATCCATGGTTTGAACTGCTTCGTGAATAGATTGTCAATAAGCACGATATAAAAAGGGGTCAGAATAGTTGCAAGAAGCACAAGAGGGACGGTGCAGTACAAAAAACTATGATAGTAAAATCCATACATGCAACCCAGCTGAATCGCGCCAATGCTCATCATTTGACCACATTGCCATGGCGTTAAATGCTTAGTCCGAATACTTTTTATCAAAAAGGGGAAAAAGAGACCGGCAGCAAGACTTAAACGCACCGCAATGCAAAACCAGGGATCGACTTGGCCAGCCAGGTAGACGCCTATAAAAGAAAAGGAAACCGCCCACAGTATGGATACGCAGCACAAATAAAACATATTTATGGATGGTCCGTGTGGTTGGCAGGATAAGGTTGGTTGCTCTTCGTGTGACTTAAAGCACTTTTAACATAATGTTGCCATTGCTGATAATAATTCACTTGAGTTGTGGTTTCGAGTTGTGGTTGGTAAGTTTTTTTTGTGGTTAAATGGGTTGCAATCTCTGTAGTCGATGACCAGAAACCAGTGGCTAAACCCGCAAGGCACGCTGCCCCAAAAGCGGAAGATTCTGGCTGCGGTGCCAAGATAATATCTGCTTGAATCATATCTGCCTGAAATTGCATGAGAAACGCATTTTGGGTGCCGCCACCATCAACACTTAACGTACGGATCATGAGGCCTGCATCCTGCTGCATGGCATTAAGAATATCTAAGCTCTGGTAAGCAATAGACTCTAGTGCCGCACGAATGATATGGTTGCGGTTTGAACCGCGAGTGAGGCCATTGATGGATCCACGTGCTTCTGGATCCCAATAGGGAGCGCCTAGACCGACAAAGGCTGGAACCAAGTAAACACCTTCATTATCAGTTACTTTACTTGCAAAATAAGCACTGTCATTGCTATCTCGGATTAACCCCAATTGATCGCGCAGCCATTGAATCACTGCTCCACCCATAAAAACAGAGCCTTCTAAAGCATAAGCTGGTTTGGTGTCTTGCGCGATGGCTAAGGTGGTCAATAAGCCATGTTTGGACTCTACAGCGTTTGAACCTGTATTCATAAGTAAGAAGCAGCCGGTACCATAGGTGTTTTTTGCGTTACCTGGCTCAAAACATTGCTGTCCAAAGAGAGAGGCTTGTTGGTCACCAGCTAAGCTTGCAATTGGGATATGCGCTAATCCAATTTGGGCATGCCCCATTACCGAAGATGAAGGGCGTACCTCAGGTAGCATGGTCGCTGGAATTTCAAAGATATCAAGCAACTCTTGATCCCACGTATGCTCATGAATGTTATATAACATCGTCCGACTGGCGTTGGTTGGATCGGTTGCGTGAACGTGCCCCCCCGTCAGCTTCCATAACAGCCATGTGTCGACGGTACCAAACAACAAATCACCCTGGGTTGCTTTGGTGTAGGCACCTGGAACGTGGTTGAGAATCCAGTGAATTTTAGAAGCTGAAAAATAAGGATCAAGCACTAAGCCTGTTTTGGCTTTGATGATGTCTTGATATTGATTGCGCAACGTCTCGCATTGCTGTGCTGTACGGCGACACTGCCAGACAATGCCATTGTAGATTGGCTTGCCTGTCTGTTTATCCCAAACAATGGTGGTTTCTCTTTGATTGGTAATACCAATGGCATTGATTTGTTCGGGTAAGATACTATGACGTTCAAGTACTTCTGTTAATGCAGAACGCTGAGATGACCAAATCTCCATCGGATCGTGCTCAACCCATCCCTGTTTGGGAAAAATTTGCTCTAATTCATGTTGGGCTTTGCCAATGATACGGGTTTTCTCATCAAAAATAAGGGCTCTGGAGCTAGTGGTACCTTGGTCAAGTGCAATAATATATCGCTGTTTTGGCTGCATGTTGTTCATAAGTTTTATGATGTCATACGTGCTAAAATACCAAAGCTTCTTGTATAAATAAAGAACATTTTAGAATTAGGCTGACTTTACCGCATGCTAGCGGTGTTGATCACGTCAAAGCGCCGACACTGCCATGAAAGCAGCGTCGCAAGTTGCTTCGTTTATGCTGTTTCAGTGTGCAGTTCGGTTTCCCTTAGCAGCTCATTGATACTGACCTTAGATCGCGTTTTCGCATCGACTTTTTTGACAATGATGGCGGCGTAGAGTTGGTATGCTCCACAAGCAGATGGCAAACTACCCGAGACAACCACGGAGCCAGCTGGGATACGACCATAGTGAACTTTACCTGTGGTGCGGTCATAAATCTTGGTACTTTGACCTATATAAACGCCCATTGAAATAACGCTGTTTTCTTCAACAATGACACCTTCAACAATTTCTGAGCGAGCGCCAATAAAACAGTTGTCTTCGATGATAGTCGGATTGGCTTGAAGTGGCTCCAACACACCACCGATGCCTGCACCACCTGAAATATGTACATTTTTTCCAATTTGTGCACATGAGCCGATTGTGGCCCAAGTATCTATCATGGTGCCAGAATCGATATAAGCGCCAATGTTGACATAGGATGGCATGAGTACCGTGTTGGATCCAATATAGCTGCCTTGACGCACCATGGCTTGAGGCACCACTCGGATTTCTTCTTGGATAAAACGCGCTTGGTCGTAGTCAGTGAATTTCAACGGTACTTTATCAAAATACTGGGTTAAGCCGTCCGACATGACTTGATTGGGAAACAGTTTAAAAGACAGCAGGACGGTTTTTTTTATCCATTGGTGCACAGTCCACGTTGCCTCTATTTTGTCAGCGACTCTTAATTGGCCGCTATCAAGTTGTTGAAGCACATATTGAATATCTTTTTTTAAGCTGGTAGGTGCATTGCTAGGGGTGAGCTGATGTCGATTATTGAAGGCAGATTCTAAACGTTCTTGTAAGGTTGTCATGATGTAGGTTCCAAAGAGCAGCTGTCTGTGTATATAGGGGATTCGTGCAAGCGAGATAGGGCTTTATTTTATCACGAATATATAGAGACAGGTAGTCCAAAGACATTTCAGTGCTCTATATAGACGCGATACGTGAATATGCTTAGTTAGTAGCGGTATTGATTTCGGTGGTTGAGGTGGCAGCAATCACCTGACTGATGGTCTCTTCTTGACGATGCGTCAGGATTTCAACACCCGTGGTTGTGACCAATAAAGTATGTTCCCATTGCGCTGATTTCTTGCCATCTACTGTGTAAACAGTCCAGTTATCATCCTTGTCTAAAACTGTCTGGGCGCGGCCGAGATTAATCATTGGCTCAATCGTGAAGCACATGCCCGGTTGAAGAACGGTTTGATCATTGTTTTTGTAGTGAACAATTTGTGGGTCTTCATGAAAACCAACCCCAATGCCGTGACCACAATAGTCCTTAACGATTGAAAACCTTTGGTTTGTATTTGATGATTTCTTGATAAACTTTTCAATGGTCGTGCCAATTTCACTGAGCTTAACACCGGGCTTAATTTTTTTGATGGCCAAGTAAAGGGCTTCTTGAGTGATGCGGCAGAGACGGCGGTCTGCTTCGCTGACCTGACCTACCATGAACATTTTAGAGGTATCGCCGTGATAGTTATTTTTGATCACGGTGACGTCAATATTGATAATATCACCGTCTTTGAGCACAGCTTGCTTCTTTGGAATACCATGACAAACGACATGATTTATCGAAGTACAAATGGACTTAGGGAAACCATGGTAATTCAGAGGTGCGGGCACCGCATCTTGAATTTCAGTGATGTAGCGATGGCATATTTCGTCTAGTTCATGGGTTGATATGCCAGGCTTAACGTGTGGCGTAATCATGTCCAAGACTTCAGCGGCCAAACGGCCAGCTTCGCGCATATGCTCGATTTCTTGCTTGCTTTTAATGAGGATATTCATGAAACTCCCTTCGATTTCAGTACAGTACGAAAATTGGACGTAACTAGATTAATCATTTGTAGAAATCTAAAATTTATGGTATAAATGTGTCCAAATATGGAAAATTAATGCTTTAGCCTAATTTTATACTAAAAATGGTCTAATTAGCCACCTTAAAGGTTAAAATTAGGAACAAGGGTCACAATTTTAAGTCAAAAAAGCCATTTAGCTTAAATTAAGCTGAAAAAGCTTTGTACTTTAGCCATGTTTAAACAAACTATGAAATCAACATAAATCACACGTTTATCGACACGCAGCTAGGGGTGCCTCATAGGGGTCTGGTTGTGGGATATGCGGAGGTTTAACCCCAAAATTAATAGAGGTATACATGACCACAGTCACAATGCGTGAAATGCTAAAAGCAGGTGTCCATTTTGGCCACCAAACCCGTTTCTGGAATCCACAAATGGGCGATTTTATTTTCGGCGCCAGAAATAAAGTTCATATTATTAACTTAGAGCACACTGTGCCTATGTTTAACAATGCTTTGGCTTTCATCAGCAAAATTGCCAACAAAAAAGGCAAGATATTGTTTGTTGGGACGAAAAGGGCGGCCAGCCAATCCATCAAAGAATCTGCTTTATCTTGTAACCAGTTTTATGTTGATCACCGCTGGTTAGGTGGCATGCTAACTAACTGGAAAACTGTTCGTCAGTCTATTAAACGGTTGAAAGAACTTGAAGCGCAATCACAAGATGGCACATTTGATAAACTAACCAAGAAAGAAGCACTTATGCGTACTCGTGAAATGGAGAAGCTTGAGCGTTCATTGGGCGGAATCAAAAATATGGCAGGTTTACCTGATGTCTTGTTTGTGGTTGGTGCTGATCACGAGCATATTGCTATCAAAGAAGCCAATAAGTTAGGTATCCCTGTGGTAGCGGTTGTTGATACCAATTCTTCACCAGATGGCATTGACTACGTTATCCCTGGTAATGATGACGCAATTCGTTCAATCAAATTGTACACTCAAGCAGTTGCTCACGTGGTTAAAGAAAGCAAAGCAAGCACAGCGCCTGCTGTAGAAGATTTTGTTGAAGCTGAATAAGAAATTTGTTGGCAAATTTATTCTTTAGATTAAAATATTGATGCCTAAATTTAAAAGAAACCAGGAGGCAGCAGCCTCCTGTTTTCTTGGTATTGCAGGCGTATAAATGAGAGGAACATAAACATGGCAATTACTGCTGCATTGGTCAAAGAGCTGCGCGAACGTACGGGCGCAGGTATGATGGACTGTAAAAAAGCCTTGGTTGAAACCAACGGTGATGTTGAAGTTGCAATTGAGAATATGCGTAAGTCTGGACAAGCAAAAGCCGCTAAAAAAGCTGGTCGTATTGCTGCAGAAGGCGTGATCATTGCTAAAGTTGCTGCTGATAAAGCTATTTTAGTTGAAATCAACTGTGAAACAGACTTTGTTGCGCGCGACGAAAGCTTCCTAGCATTCGCAAACGCTGTGGCTGAATTGGCTTTAGCTCATCAAGTGACGACCGTTGAAGCTTTAAATCTATTAGAGCTTAATGGTTTAACTGTTGAAGAGACCCGTGCAAACCTAGTGGCTAAAATTGGTGAGAACATGTCTATTCGTCGTGTTTCATTGTCAACAGGTAGCAATATGGGAACATATGTACATGGTTCACGTATTGGTGTTGCAGTTGAATTGCAGGGGGGTGATGAAGCATTGGCTAAAGATTTGGCCATGCATGTTGCTGCTTCTAACCCTCAATTTGTGAAGCCTGAAAATGTACCTGCCGATGTCGTGGAAAAAGAGAAATCCATTCAGCTTGAAATTGCTATGCAATCTGGTAAACCAGCTGAAATCGCAGAGAAAATGGTTACAGGCCGGATGAGTAAGTTTACGGGTGAAATTAGCTTAACAGGACAACCTTTTGTTAAAGATCCAGCCATCAAAGTCGGGCAGTTGCTTAAAGAAGCAAATGCAGACGTCATTGGCTTTACTCGTTTTGAAGTTGGCGAAGGTATTGAAAAGAAAGAAGATGATTTTGCATCAGAAGTTGCGGCCCAGATAGCTGCGACAAAGCAAGGTTAATCTTAATATTAAATGTAAATTTAATTTAACCGCGGCTTTTGCCGCGGTTTTGTTAGAGATGGAATAACACATCATGAACAGTAAATTAAAACCAAAATATCAACGGGTGCTGTTAAAATTGAGTGGAGAGGCTTTGGTTGGAAGCCAGTCTTTAGGGATTGATGCCAAGGTTCTCGATCGTATAGCTACTGAAATTAAATTGTTACTGAACTCAGGTGTGCAAGTCGCTGTTGTCTTAGGTGGTGGAAACCTATTTCGCGGTGAAGGGTTAGCAGCTGCTGGAATGAACCGAGTGGTCGGTGACCACATGGGCATGTTAGCGACTGTTATGAATGGCTTAGCATTACGTGATGCTTTACATCGAGCAGATGTCAATGCAAGATTAATGTCGGCTTTGCCCCTAAAAGGCGTTTGTGATACCTATAATTGGGCGGACGCGATTCGTTTTTTAAATGACAAACGCGTGGTTATTTTTTCTGCGGGCATTGGAAATCCTTTTTTCACAACCGACTCCGCTGCTTGTTTGCGAGGTATTGAGATAGAGGCTGACGTTGTATTAAAAGCAACTAAAGTAGATGGCGTCTATTCAGATGATCCAGTTAAAGTTCCTGAAGCCCTAAAATATGAACGGCTAGATTATCGCACGGTTTTACAAAAAGAGCTAAAAGTCATGGACTTAGCTGCGTTTACGTTAGCACGAGATCATAATATGCCTATTATTGTTTTTAACGTGAATAAAAAAGGTGCCCTGGCTCGTGTTATCATGGGTGAAGCGGAAGGTACTTATATTGGTCAACAATCAGAATACATAGGAACATAGAAAAGTGATACAAGAAATTAACGCAGATGCGCAAAGCCGCATGACAAAATCTTTGGAAGCTACGAAGCAACAGTTAGCTCGAATTCGCACAGGTCGGGCGCATCCAAGTGTATTAGACGCTGTTAAAGTGTCATATTATGGTGTGGATACACCTTTGAATCAAGTGGCTAATATCGTGGCTACCGATGCTAGAACATTGTCATTAACGGTGTTTGATAAGAACGTTTCTCAAGCAGTTGAAAAAGCTATCATGGTTGCTGGTTTAGGCCTAAACCCTCAATCCAATGGTACTTTGATTCGCGTACCACTGCCAGCATTGACCGAAGAACGTCGTAAAGACTTCATTAAAATGGCGCGAGCTGAAGCAGAGCAGGGCCGAATTGCAGTGAGAAATGTGCGCCGGGAAGCGAACAATGATCTGAAAACCCTAGAAAAAGACAAAGATATCAGCGCTGATGAAGCAAAACGTGGTGAAGATATGGTGCAAAAGTTAACAGACACATTTATTAAGTCTATTGATACTGCATTGGCAGAAAAAGAAAAAGAACTATTGGAATTTTAAATTTATACCTATAGAAGCCTGTTGTTGAGTTAGAGGAGCGAAGATTGGAAAATTGTTTATATACCTTATTGCAAACGAATTACCAAGCGATTTTACCTTCCCACGTTGCCATTATTATGGATGGCAACGGTCGTTGGGGCATAAAGCAGGCTCGCTCAAGGTTATATGGACTTCAAGAAGGCTTCAATACGTTGCGAGATGTGGTTGCTGCTACTAGAAAGTTGAATATTAGCAGCTTAACCCTGTTTTGTTTTTCGACAGAGAACTGGAATCGTCCTCCCGCTGAAGTTCAATTTATTATGAAATTGCTCATGGTGGGACTGAAGAAAGAAAGCCTGAAATTACATCAATATAATGTACGTTTGAATATTATTGGCGACAGAACACGTTTCTCACAGGCGCTGCAAAATCAAATGCAGTTGGCAGAAGAATTAACTTGTAACAACGATGGCTTAATTCTTAATATAGCTGCAAATTACGGTGGGCGCTGGGATATATGTCAAGCCGTACAAGTGATTGCTAAAGAGCTGGCTGATAACACATTGACATCTACCGCAGTAGATGAGGCTTACATTGAATCTAAGTTGATGCTTTATGATCAAAAACCAGTTGATTTCATGATTCGTACGAGTGGTGAGTTTCGAATCAGTAATTTTCTGCTTTGGCAAGCTGCTTATGCAGAGCTTTATTTTTCTGATTTATTGTGGCCAGAGTTTTCAGAGAATGACTTTTATGAAGCTATTTTAAGTTATGTCACTCGTCAACGGCGTTTTGGTTTAACCAGTGCGCAGGTTGATGCATAGCCAAAGGATATTATTGTGCTAATTCAAAGAACCCTAACAGCCATTTGTTTAATAGCGATGTTAATGGCTGCTATCTTTTATATGGATATTGTTTATTTTCAAGGTCTGTTTGGCGTTTTATTTTTGATAGGCGCATATGAGTGGTTTCGACTTATACTTAACGTCCAGCCTCAAGCGAAAGTGACGGCCTATTTGTTTGCATTTTTATTTTCGAGCTTGATGCTAGCGAGCTTTGTCGTGGCACCTCAAGTTTACATCCAACCGGTTTTAATATTGACCAGTTTATTTTGGTTGACTATGTTGATATGGGTCGTGCGCTACCCTTGCGGTCAGGCTTGTTTGCAGCAATATCCGGTGTTGCTGGCTGTGATTGGTTTATGGATGTTACTACCGTGTTGGTTTTGTCTCAACTACTTAAAACTTTATCAAAGCTCGCTGGTAGGGAATCTAGGCCAACAATTAATCGCAGTGGTTTTTTTGATCACCATTTCAGCGGATACAGGTGCATATTTTGCGGGTAAAACATGGGGTAAACACTTGTTGATACGCAATGTAAGTCCAAAGAAAACATGGGAAGGCTTTGCAGGTGGCCTAGCTTTAACCCTCGTCCTGGTCACTGGGTTCTGGATGCAGCTTGGGTTGCCTATTGTTCAAGGGGTCTTGATGATCGCCGTCACCGCAGTTGCATCCGTTTTTGGTGATCTGGTTGAGAGTATGTTTAAGCGGCAGGCCAATATGAAGGATTCTGGATCAGTATTACCGGGTCATGGCGGCGTGCTCGACCGAATTGATAGCTTGTTAGCCGCACTGCCCATTTTTACGTTGCTGGTTATTTTGCAAGGAATTTAGACAATGGAAAATATCGTTATTCTCGGCGCGACGGGCTCTATTGGTACCAGTACGCTTGAGCTGTTGACTCAATTCCCTGATCGCTTTCGGGTACGCCTATTGGTAGCCAATCGACAAGTCGATAAGATGCGTGACTGGATATCCTTGGTTCAGCCTGAGTATGTGGCCTTAATCGATCCCGAAGCCGCTGCTTTATTAAAATCAACGCTCCCCCATGGGTGTCAAACCCAAGTACTCGATACCACTGAGCAGGTGACACAAATCATAGTTGATGCCAGTACCACGACCGTTGTCTCTGCCATTGTCGGGGCGGCAGGCCTTCACTTCACGTGGGCAGCTATCCAAGCTGGAAAAAAAGTTTTGCTTGCCAATAAAGAGTCGTTAGTGATGAGTGGTGAGTTGTTTATGGCAGAAGCTGAGCGCTCGGGTGCTCAGATTTTACCTGTTGATAGCGAGCACAATGCTATTTTCCAATGCCTACCCGAATCCATTCAAGCTAATTTAGAGCGAGGTTCGTTAACGCGCGCTGGGATTGAAAAAATATTGCTGACTGCATCGGGAGGACCTTTTTTACATGCAACGCCAGCTCAACTGGCTCAAGTAAGTCCTGCTCAAGCTTGCCAACATCCCAATTGGTCGATGGGGCCTAAAATTTCGGTCGATTCAGCCACAATGATGAATAAGGGGTTAGAGTATATTGAAGCGAGATGGTTATTTGATGCCCAGCCAGATCAGATTGAAATTGTAGTGCATCCTGAAAGTGTGATTCATTCAATGGTTCAGTTTCAAGATGGCTCAACGCTTGCGCAAATGGGGCAGGCAGACATGAAAATTCCAATAGGCCATTGTTTGTTTTATCCGAAGCGCCAAGCAACAGGAATGGCTGCATTGGATTTTAAGCAATTGGGATCGCTGACCTTTTTTGAGCCTGATCTAAAAAAGTTTCCAAATTTACGTTTAGCTATTCAGGCTTGTAACGCAGGTCAAGCCGCCACCACGGCCTTGAATGCCGCGAATGAAATCGCCGTGGCAGCTTTCTTAAAAGGTAAGATTGCCTTTACTGACATTGCCGAGATGAATGAGACATGTTTAGAGGAGATGCCAGCTATGGCGACCAATACCCTAGATGATATTTTATGGGTGGATCAACGCGCTCGCACTTGGGTGATTGATCAAATCGAGAAGCGAGTTGATTTATGTTAGGCATGTTATGGACACTGGGCTCTTTTTTATTGGCCTTTTCAATTTTAGTTGCGGTACATGAATACGGCCATTTCTGGGTCGCCCGCCGTTGTGGTATTAAAGTAGAG
>JADHND010000029.1 GCA_016779685.1 Shewanellaceae bacterium
TTCAAGCGCAGCTTTGCAACCCTCCATAAGACGAGCAATTATGGGTCATCCATGGCGGTGGCGAAGGATGGTTCAGTCGTTGTGGTGGGCGCCGCAACCGATAATTTATATTGTTTTGAAAATAGCATCGAAGGTGATCCAACAAAATGCTATCCTGAAGAATCAGAATCAGAGTCAAGTATTGTCATTCATGGCACTGCTTATGTGTATCATCCGGCAACGAAAAAGACTTGGATCATCAAGCCAAAACAAGACGCTACTTATTCAGCAGAATTTGGTACAAGTGTTGCTGTGTCAGGTGATGGGCTCTTGTTAGCCGTTGGCGCGATAGGTGATCAAAGAGCAGGCGCTAATGATGCGTGTAATGGTATTGTTGCCGCGGCAGCCAAGTCGACAAAATGCACAATGAACCTAAGCAATCAAGTCATGGGAGCAGTGCACATTTACGCGTATCATAATTCAGCTTGGAAGCTGATATATTATGTGCACACTGACAACGCTAACACTCCTAATATGAATAACTATAAATTTGGAACCAAGCTGATGTGGTCTGAAGATGGCACCACTTTGGTGGTGGGCATGCCTTCCGATAAAAACACGCCTACAATAGGGAGTTATAATCAGCCAACGACCATAGGTACGGAATCAACGGCGCCGGGTGCGGTGTATGTCTATAAATATGATTCAGCCGACGGCTCGTTAACGTTTGACTATTACTATCAGCAGGTGGGTGCAACAGCCTTGGGTAAATCTATGCATGCGATTTCGGATGGGGTGGTGGTCAATGCTGACAACTATGTGTTGATGGTCAAACTTAAAGGATCAAACAGCCATGGCGTGACCCAACTGACAAGTCTGCCTACTTTACCTGCTGGGGTTTCCATCAGTGAAGCGAGTCTACAAGGCAATCAGTTGGCGATCGGCTTACCGAAGCTTTCATCTGACTGTAAGAAGATCACGGTGTTTAATGCAGACAAGTCCGCTGAAGATTGTCTAAATAATAATGATCCCATCAAAGAATCGGGTGGTGTGATGGTCTTTGAGGTTGATTCGAACAACAATGAAGTCACGGCCAAAGCATTGGTCCGTTATGAGACAAGCATCGCCTCGGCTCATATGGGACGATCGTTATCGGTATCAACTGACCAAAAAACGATGTTTGTAGGCGTCTCAGATCACAACGCTTGCGTTAATATTCATGGGTCAAGACAAGATTGTGGTCAAGCCAACAGCAATCTTAATTATGGCGCTATTGGACACTTTACCTTTGATGGCTCGACCTGGGCTGAACAAAGTTATATTAAAGCTTCTAAAAATGTACCAAATGCCCACATGGGCGCCTCAGGTTCTATGCATCAAACGGATACCGATCTTTTCTTTCTACTCCAACATTCCAGTAGTTGTCAGGGGATTCAAGACGGTGCTTGCCAAGAAGAGCAAGGATATCGAGGGGTTGTATTACAGTATCAGTACAATGACAATGCCGATTCGTCTTGATGCTATTTAAAAATATTGTCTTAGTATAAGTCTGCAACAACTCTGTAAAAATTTCAGAGGCTATGGAAGGAGAATATCATGAAATTATGGCTGGGTTTAACGTTGATGTCGGCAGTGTTTATAAATATTGGTTGTAGTGATGAAGCGTCGGATGCCGCTGCTTCGAGTCAGATAGGCTTGATTAAGCTTCAGCGCAGTTTTTCAAGCCACCACCCGAATACGAACAGTTATGGAACTTCGTTATCCGCATCTCAGGATGGAACCGTCGTTGCTGTTGGCGCAGAGAGCGATGTTTTAAAATGCACAGATAGTGGCAATGACGTTAACATCACCAATGACAAAACCAAGTGCACGATTGGAACCCTTGATAATGGTACAGTTTATGTGTACCACACAGATGGGGACCAAACATGGTTTCTCAAACCTGAACAATCGCATTCAAAATCAGCCAAGTTTGGCGCCAGTGTCGCCTTGTCAAGTGATGGCCGGTGGTTGGCTGTCGGCGCTCCCAATGATTCTCATACAAACGATGTGACGCCAACAAATTGCTCGGCTGTTATCTCGCAAGACTACTTGAGCAGTAAATGTGATGCAGAAGCTGGTGCTTCAGGTAGTCAAGGGTTTGAAAATGGTGCGATTTATGTGTATAAATATGATGCTTCGGCGTGGACACTCCAATATCTGATACGTCAAGAACATGCAGGCACCATAGGCATGGAATCGTACCATTTTGGTCAAAAATTGATGTGGTCTGAAGATGGCACCATGTTGGTGGTAGGTGTGCCTTCCGATAAAAACTCACCGTTATCAGTGTACACCCAACCAACGGCGAACGGATCCGGATCGACACTTTATGGCTCGATATATGTCTACAAATTTGACAAAGACAATGACAATTTCCCTGCCAATCCTTTTGATTATTATTACCAGAGCCCTCAAACCGAAGCATTGGGAAAATACATGCATCCCACTGAAGATGGCGTGGTGGTGAACGGCGACTCAAATGTGATGGTGGTCAAACTTAAACAAGCAAACAACAATGGTGTGACCGAACTGACAGGTATGCCTACGCTGCCGTCTCCAGTTACGATCAGTGAGGCGAATTTATATGGTGATCAGTTGGTCATCGGTTTACCTAAATTGACTTCAGATTGTACCGGGGTGGTTGTCTTACCTGATCCTGACAATCATGCTGATAATTGTCTCAATGGCAATGGAACCACTGATGCTTATAAAGGCCCGTATACAGGGGGGGTGATGGTGTTAAAAGTGGCTAATTATGCAGTCACACCTCAAGCGCTCATTAAATATACATCTCAGCTGGAAAAAGAACAAATAGGCCAGTCGTTGTTAATGTCACCGGATCAGCAGCTCATCATTTTTGGAAAAGAGGATGAAATTCAATGCCCAGGTGTGTATCGACATACCGAGGAATGTAATAACTACGTACAGAACAACAATATATTCAATACCTCTGAAACAGGCGCAATCGGTATGTTCGCTGCGCAAGATTCGTCATGGGATGAAGTCATGTTTGTCAAATCTCCTGAGTTGATTCTATCTGAAAATATGGGCGGAACTGGGAAGATTTTTCGTTATGGAAATTTTTATTATTTGATCCTAAATCATGCCAATAGCTGTCCAGGGATCCAAGATCTGAGTCAAGCTACAGCCTGTACGAAACAAACAGGTCTTGCGGGTGTGGTTCACCAATACAGTTTTTAGAGAGACCGACACCGCATTTCTGGTTAAAAAAACCGCCATCATGGCGGTTTTTTTTGCTAGGGATGATCAGGTTAAAAGAGGGCTGCTCATGATCAGCTGGTTGATAGCGCCGCTGCTTCGGTTGCAGCCACAGGGGTGGTTTCTGTGCCAAGCCACTGGCTTGTGAGTCCTTTCTGCTTGGGTTTATGGAACGTCAATTGATAAGATAAGATGGCTTTTTCTAAAAACGCCCCTTCGCAATAGCTTAAATAATAATGCCACAGACGTTGAAAGGTGTCATCAAACCCAAGTTGTTGCATGGTTTGTTTTTGCTGGTCGCAGGACTCGCGCCAGTGCTGCAAGGTCATGGCGTAGTGCTGACCAATTTCTTGAACATGATGCAGGGTCATATCTGTAAACTGAGCAATGTGTTCTAGAATGATCCCAAGGGAAGGTAGGCAACCGCCTGGAAAGATGTATTTCTGGATGAAATCTATGTTTTTACGGTAGCTGTCGTAACGATGATCCAACATGGTGATGGCTTGTAAGACCATGGTGCCATTGGGTTTTAGGCATTGATCGCATTTCTGAAAAAAATGGTGTAGATATTTATGTCCTACCGCTTCGATCATTTCAATCGAAACGATTTTATCGTATTGCTCTTGTAATTGCCGGTAATCTTGCTTAAGCAAGCGCACCTTACCCTGTAGGTTCTGCTCGAACAACTGCTGCGCGATGTAGTCATATTGGGCATCAGAAATGGTGGTGGTGGTTACATGACAATCATAAGCTTTGACCAAATGGATCGCCAGCCCACCCCAACCACTGCCAATTTCCAACACCCGATCACCCGGTTGAATATCCAAGGCCGCTGCAATGGCCTCTATTTTTTTAGTTTGTGCCCCGGCGAGATCTTGGTTGGGATGGTTAAAGCGAGCACAGGAGTATTGCATGTTGGGATCTAAAAATAAACGATAAAAGTCGTTGCCCAAATCATAATGCGCCATGATGTTTTGCTTGGCTTTTTTTTCAGTATTCACTCGAATAAATTTTAAGTATTCATGGTTGAACTTAGTGAGCCATCGGGTTTTTTTCTCTAAGGCATCGAGTTGGTCTTGGTTGCGGGCTAAAGCTTGAATGACTTTGGTTAGGCAGGGGCTGCTCCATTTGTGCTGAAAGTAAGCCTCGGCTGCACCAATGCTGCCATGACACACAATGTCATAGTAAAAGCTCGGATCGAACACCTCGATCTGGCCCGTTAAGCTGGCATGATGATCGCCCAGCATCACCGTGTGTCCGCCTTCGATGAATTGGATGCGGGCATCTTGGAGAATGGTTAAAATTTTAAAAAAAACCTTTTTATAATGCTGATATTTTTCCGCATTTGGGTTGCGATTTCGGTGTTTAAGGGTCTCGGTCATGTTGGTTATAGCTCCGTCCTTGCTGGATTCATTGGTTGTGATGTTTGGGGTGGTTGACAAAAGGAACACCTTTGAGCCAAAGTTTTAGGGCTTGCCAGTAAATGGCACCGAGGACCTTGAGCGTCATGCAAGGCATGCTGCCCAAGGTACGCCAACCCGCCCATCCACCTAAAGGTTGATGTTGTAGTTTTAAAGTAGCATCAAATATTTTATTTTGCTGCCGACTGTCCATGTGCAGATGAATTTTTTTGCGGGGCAGGGCGATATGCCAGTGGTATTCGCCAGCCATGGTCATAAAAGGCGACACATGAAAGGCTTTGGGGGTCGGCTGCTGGCGTTGGCCATCCACCAAATAAAAATGGCGCTCATTCCATGGCGTGTTGCTTACCTCTGCCAAGACATATCGAAGTTCGCCTGTCTCATCCCCACAAAAATAAAAATTAACTGGACTGAAATAGAGTCCCCAGCAGCGGCCTTGCACCAGTGCCAAAGCTGGCCAAGTTGCTTCCCAGTCACCGCCCAGTGCTCGCACCTGATGAGCGAGGCGTTCAGCAAGGGTGCCAGACATGCCTTGAATGTAATCCCTTTCTTGAAAACGAATGGGATGATACCAAGCCTTTCCAACGGGCGCCGTTTGGTTTGGCCACGGTTCGTGGAGGGCAACGCCGAGCATGGCCAATTTATATTGAAAGGCGTGCGCCCGAATATGAAACCGCCGATGGCGCACACTACCCCGATACAGCCCTGTGGGCAACTTCATAGCGTCACCCCTAATCGCGCCGTCACATCGACGGCACTGTGCACCCCATCCTCATGAAAGCCTTGGTACCAGTAAGCGCCCACATAGTGGGTATGGCGCTGACCACAGATTTGCTGCCGCGCTTGTTGAAAGGGCAAACTGGCTTGGTTGAGCACGGGATGCGTATACTGAAAGCGACGTAGAATGTGTTCTGGCCGGATTAAATCCGTTTGATTGAGCGAGACACAAAAGGTGGTGTCGGTCTTGAGGCCTTGTAAGATGTTCATATTGTAGGTCACCGCCGCCGGTTGAGTGCGATCCCGATCCAGGCGATAGTTCCAACTGGCCCATGCCCTCGATAGAGGCGGCAGCAAGCTGGTGTCGGTATGCAGCACCACCTCGTTGTTCTGAAATGGGATGCCGCCTAAGATACGCTGCTCTGCTGGCGATGGATCCGCTAACAAAGCGAGCGCCTCATCAGCATGGCAGGCTAAGATCACCTCATCTACCCGCTGAGTAGCGTGGCCGAAGTGCAAGAGAATCCCCTCGGGCGTGCGTTCAATGTGCTGCAACTCGGCATTTAATTCGACGGGTTGTGACAGCGTACGGTGGATCTGCTCCATATAGGTTTTGGAGCCGCCTTGAATGACGTACCATTGTGGGCGGTTCCACACTTGCAGCAAACCATGATGATAAAAAAATTGAATAAAAAACCGCAAATCCAGTTGATCGGCATCGGCTAAATTGCTCGACCAGATGGCCGCTATCATGGGGTAGATGTAATGCTCGCGCACCCCGTGCGAAAAACGATGTTGATCCAAAAATTGTCCCAAATTGATATCGGGGATCTGATCAGAGTACAACCGCCGACACAAGCTGTTAAAGCGCAGAATATCACCAATCATGCCCCAAAAGCGCCGCTTAAATAGGTTGCTGCGGTCGGCGAACAGCGTGTTTAAGGTATGGCCGTTGTACATCATGCCGGTGCCAGCATGATAGACACTGAAACTCATTTCCGTCGGTTGATAAGCCACGCCCCACTCATGTAACAGTTTGATAAACCGTGGATAGGTGCGGTTGTTGAACACAATAAAGCCGGTATCGATGGCGAGTTGTTGGCCTTGGTGGGGGATGGTGACGGTGGCGGTGTGGCCACCGATATAGTCATTTTTTTCAAACACTTGAACCCGGTGCTTCCGGTTGAGCAGATAAGCACAGGTCATGCCTGCAATGCCGGATCCGATGATGGCGATGTTTTTCATAAGTCTGTTGTGGTCATCCTGACGTTGTCAACTTAGTCTAAGAACGGGGTTGGTGTGATACCCAAATCAGTTCATCAACAGCAAAACCCAGTGCCGTTGCCCTCTGTAAAAATTTTTGTTTGACGGCCGTCGGGACGGTACTGCGCCGCGCCAACAACCACAAGTAATCTCGATTGAAACCCGAGATAAAAGCGTACTGATATTGGGGATCGAGATAGAAGATCACGTAAGAGCTATAAAAAGGTCGAAAGAAAGACACTTTGAGATGGCCTTGGTTCGGATCGCCTATGCTCTCGGCATAGCCTGTTGCTTGTTGCCAAGCGGCCTCTGCGACATTGTAACCGCGATTGGTCACCAAAATACCCCCATCATCACGAACTTGGTATTGGGCGGTGACATTGCTGAGTCCACGTTCAAAACCATGATCCAAACGCGCCACTTCGTACCAAGTACCTAAGTAACGTTGTTGGTTGAACGCGTTCACGGGCTCGATGCCTTCGGGCAATCCGGTACAACCCACCATAAGCAGCATGAGCGGTATAAACAAGGATGACCATATATGCATTGTGTTGTCTCTGTTGCTTTGATACCCGATCAGCTTCCCACGAATGCCCACATTTGTCAATGCACTAGCCCACCACTGTGGGACAATTTCTGGTAGGGGACGCAGTGTCGCTAGCGGGCGCACACCAATGGGTGAAGACTTGGCGCTGACCGGTGCGCGGATGCAGACCTATATCGGCTTCACAGCCATAGAGTTGTTTGATAAAGGTCTGGTTGATCAAGGCTGTAGGCGTGCCCATTGCCAACAAGCGTTGTTGGGCTAAGCCAATCAGCTGATCACTGTATTGAATCGCCAAGTTAAGATCATGACAACTGAGCACCACCGTGAGCCCGGTGTCTTGTACATGCTGCTGTAACAAACCCCAGAACTGATGCTGTTGTTGCGGATCCAGATGGGCAGTGGGCTCATCCAAAAACAGCAGACCTTGATCGGCGGCTTGTTGCAGTTGTAACAGCACCCGCGCCAATTGAACCCGTTGTTGTTCGCCGGTTGAGAGACTGTTGTAGTCACGGTCGTGCCATGGTTCAAGTTGGTGCCAAATGAGCTGTTGTTGGGTCCAGCGTTGTTTGACAGCAGGGTGCCCGACCAAGGGGAGGGTGCCCAATTGCACGATGTCCGCCACCCGCAGTGGAAAACGTAAGGGGGATCGGGTGGGCATATAGGTGACCTGACGTGCCAACTGTTGCCGACACCACTGAGTGCGCGGTCGACCAAAATAGTGGACATCGCCTTGACCTCGACAGAGAGGACCTAAGGCTTCTAATAAGGTGGTTTTGCCCGCGCCATTGCTGCCGACTAAGGTCACGATTTGTCCCGCTTGCAGCTTGAGATCCATCGGCGCCAGGCGCCATTGTTGACCTTGTCGCCATTGAACAGGTTGGGCACAGATGGCTAACATGGGCTGCGATACTTCGATTGGAGTAAGAGAGCAATAAAACAAGGCGCTCCGAGCCAGGCCGTGACAATGCCAATAGGCAGTTGCGCTGGTGCAATCAACAAACGTGCGACCAAGTCGGCACTGACCATCAGCGCGCCACCGAGGATGGCGGTGATCGGCAGCAACCGTTGGTGGTCTGCACCCACCCACAACCGGGCGGCGTGGGGCACCAATAACCCCACAAAACCAATGATGCCAGTGATGCTCACCGCCAGCGCCATCATGCAAGTCATGATCAACAACAGTTGGCGTTGGTAGCTTTTCACCCGCAGCCCTAAGGTCACGCAGACGGTCTCACCCAGCAACAAGGCGTTGAGACGTTGTGTTTGTCGCATGAGATACCCAAGATAGAGACAGGCACAACCGACCAACACCGCCAATAAAGTGGGGTCGGGGGTTGGGATGTGTCCCATCAACCACAGTGTGACATTTTTGAGGGTTTGCGGGGGCGCAATCAATTGGAGAAAAGTCATGCTGGCACCACATAAGGCGTTGATTGCCATGCTGGCGAGCAACAAGGTGGTGATGTCGCCCGCAGCGCGTTGTCCCAACTGATCAATGCAGGCGCTGATCAACATCGCTCCCACAAACGCCGCGATGGAGACCGACAGCCAAGTGACCTCAAGTTGGAGCCAAGGGATCACGCCCATGATCGCGACGACGGCACCCAAAGCAGCCCCCGATGCCACGCCCATTAAACTGGGATCCGCCAGTGGATTTTGCAGCACGGCCTGCATCACCAGCCCAGACAAAGCGAAGATAACGCCCACCGCGACGCAGACCAAGGTATGAGGTAGCCTAAATTGCAGCAAGATAAGATGCTGGATGTTGTCGGATTCAGGTCGCCAGAGTGACGTGAAGATATCGTACAGACCGATGGGCATGACGCCCCAATGGAGCGCAGCCAGCAACAAACAACCACTGAGTCCGATGAGAAGAGCAACCTGTGCTCGCCAAGGCAACTGCCAATGCATGTTGATGATTGAGACCCGAGTTTTACAAAAAAAACGATGTTAGCACAGATAGCCTAGGAAGCGAAGCATGGTGGCGGTCACTGACTGTGGTAATAATGATGGTGTTTGGCTTTGAGAGCAGCATCCGGCTCGCCAGCATAATATCGCACAAATTTGCGATCCGTTTCATCCAATTGTAACCAGCCTTCCTGAACGCGGTACCAACGGTTCTTGCCAGCGCCAAACACCTCGTACACTTTGGGAAAAGTACCCCAGCCGGTTTCATCCACTGTAAATTCTTTGAATTGAGAGATGGTTTTAAAGGTGGAGCTGCGTATGCGTTTGGGAAAGATTTTAACCTTTTTGGTCATCAAGCGTGAGCGCGGAAAGCTTTTGTTAATACTGCGGCCTTCGAGATTGCGATAAAAGTGATAGCAGGATATTTTTTGTAGTTTGCGGTCAAACCAGAGATATTTTTGGGCATTCACATAACGATAGACGGTACAATCGTTAAATTGGATGGCCCAAGGTTTATTTTTTAAAAAACCGATATAACCGATGGCCTGTTCCTGGTCATTGGCCTGAGCCCCGCTCACAAAGAGCAACCAGCCACATGCTATCCAAATTAACCACCGCAAGTTAGCACCCTCTGCCAAATAAACCACTTGTACATTAAGTATATAAGATCAAATGTGAAATCACCATCTATCGACCTCAATGGCTTACTTATCGGTGTTTTTTTGTTTTTGTTCTTGTTCTTGCTGTTGCGCCAATTGACAGTGACTGAGACGTTCGAAACGCCTTTTAGCGAATCGTTGATAGCCCCATTTCAAACAAGGGTAGATGATGGGGGCGCGCAAACAAGCAGCGAACCAAGCGCCATATTTAAACTGTTGCCAGATCAGCACGAACGCATCCACGCCTAAGTGCCATTGCCCTTGCGCATCTTGTGCATGCAAGGTCATGAGGGCTTCGGTATGGGTGATGCCCATGGCTTGAATCACCGCTCGATCTTGAGACAGGGGCCGCCACTCAATCGGCGCATTGGGCGCAAAACGTTGATATAAATTAATTTCGCGCCGACAAACGTGGCATAAGTCATCGTAAAAAACCACAATCATGCGAATCACCTTGAGTGGGGAGGCCGCTAGCATCACGGCTCACAATAGGGATGATTATAACAGAATTGTCTGCGCTTGGCTTCCAAAATAATGCGGCCAGTCCACAATGGAAACAACAAAGACTTATGTAGAGAGTCTGGCTACACCAGCTTAAGCCGCTTTGCGTTTGACGCTTGATATCCCCGCCCAATTGGGCGAGGGCTGACTGTGACATCAAGCTAAGTTGATGTTGTATCCAAAGTCAGTTCAGAGGGCATGCTAGCGGCGGTTGGCAGAGACGTTAATTCAGCTTGAATGTGCATCAATTGTTGGGCGATGACATCACCTGCCGACCCGTAATGAAAGATGCTTGTTTCTTTCAGCTTTTGAATTCGAGTGATATTGGTTTGATCAGCACACAACCGATCAATGATGGCCGCAAGCTTGGGTAAATCGGCTAACGTCACTTGCGCGCCGATTTGATCCAGTGCGTTGAGTTCCCACAGTGGCCTATCGTAGTCATTGGCATCGGTGCCCTGTAAATCAACCGCAAATTTAAGCGTTATCACAGGTTTTTCAAAGACGAAAGCATAATCAAAAATGACGCCGGACATATCCGAAATCAGGATATCGGCTGCTGCTAAGCTCGGAAAATTATCAGCACGGGTATCCCAAGTGACATTGGCATAACGAGACAGTTGTTTTTGCAGAGCTTCAATCATGTTTAATTCAACGACAAAGCTTTGGGGATGCGGTCGGATGACCATAGGGTAGCCTTGTTGGGCTAACGGTTCTAACAGGGCCATCCCAAATTTGCTCAGTAAGCCATTGGTATCCCATGTTGGGGCAATGAGTAAATGAGGCAACCCCGCCTTCGATGGATTCGATGTCCATTGCTGTTTTTGAGCCATCAGCACGTCGAAGTAAGGACAGCCTGATTCAAAAAGTTGTTTGGGTGGCAGGTTGCGTAACTTTTCTAAACTGCGGATCGCTGCTAGTTGATGGGAACCAGAACACAACAGGCTATCAAAGTAATCAAACGAGTAGGTATTATAAAGACCATCGGTGGGTGCGTGCTGGATATAGGTATAGTGCCGTACTCTTTTTGAGCGTTTTATTTGGAACACATCTAAGCCAGGCGTGGTCATGGCCAACACATCTGCTTCTAAAAAGTTCAGCCGAGTATAAGCCTTGGTACCTTGACCAATGTATTGGCATTCAATGGTTGGCGAAGCAAAATCGAGCCCCGGATCCGTCGGTGATGATGTTAAGTAAGTGGCCGATAGACCACGTTGATGTAGGGATGCTAAGATAGGTTTAAAGGTATGCCAGTAAGCATCGCCTTCGGAGTAGAAAACAAGTCCCAATCGTTGCCGCTTCATTTTAAAACCAAAGATAGCGGCGATGAACCGCATGAATTGATAATAAACATCTTTTAAGATAAAAAAGCAGGTCGCTATGGAACCAATGACAAAAGAAAGAACTAAGCTACCCGTACCCGGGTCTAAGTAAGCCATCGCCGTTGGCACATACAACACCATCATCATGCACAAAATTTTATTCATTTTTTTTGTCCTATAAACAAAGGTTCGCTGTCGTTGATACCACCATGAATGATGCCGTCTTCAATATAAACACCTGCCGACACATTCTTAAGGGTTCGCGTACTGGGTTTGAAGACATTAAACGCTGTTGTCTGCGATAAATAGTTAAATATTTCAGGAAAAACATCGGCAAGTGTTTCGATATTGCTTGGTGGAATGGGGTCGTTTTGGGGCAATCGTATGGCTAAAAAAGCACCATATCGATCTTGAAGATCGAGCCTATTCACGTCCTGTCCCTGATATTTTTCGTCTAAGGTAGTGCAGTTTTTAGTTAAATAAGGACCATGATCCCCATTGATAATAATAATGGCACCCGGATCAACGGCTTCAATATGGGCAATATCATCTTTCATCTCTTGATTGGCTATTTTTAAACGTTCTTCAAACAATTCAGCTTCATTATTGCGGCAACGGCCAGAGTTTTGACTGTGTCCCGGACCGGTATGGGTGTATACAAAACGAGGTTGTGCGATGCCTTGATCAAAATATTGGTACTTATGGTCTAGAAATGTATCATATGGCATCTGGGAATAATGCTCAAAGCTTGCAAAATGACCTATCATTATTCCTTTAAATAAGGCTTCTAAGGCAGAAGAATGGCTTTGAGATTGAGTTAGATGCGGTGTGAACTCATCAAAGGTGATGGT
>JADHND010000030.1 GCA_016779685.1 Shewanellaceae bacterium
TGTCTAAATTTGGCTTTGGGCGAAGAACAGGTGTTGATATTAAAGAAGAAAGAAGTGGCATTTTACCTTCTCGAGAGTGGAAAAAAGCCAAGCGAAATGAGCCGTGGTACGTGGGGGATTCTATTTCTATCGGCATCGGTCAAGGCTATTGGACCACGACACCCATTCAGCTCGTACAATCGATAGCGATTTTAGCTACCAAGGGGAAACGTTATCAGCCCCATTTATTGAAAGCGACTTCAGACAACGGTAGTTTACTGACAGAAAAACAGCATGATGCACTTGCGCCTGTCAAATTAAACAATGAAGCTTATTGGAGCATAGCAAATAAATCGATGTATTATGCCGCTAGAATGAATCCAAATTTTAAAAATGCGCCTTATCGCTCCGCTGTTAAAAGTGGTACAGCTCAGATATTTAGTATTGCAGAAGATGAAGAATACGACAGCAAAAATGTCTCTGAGCATTTGCGTGACAACGCTTTGTTTGTAGGGTGGGCACCGTATAAAAATCCAAAGATTGCGGTAGCGGTGATTTTAGAGAATGCCGGCTGGGGTTCAATAAACGCAGCGCCCGTTGTTCGCACTCTGTTTGATCAGTATTTATCTTCCACTAAGGCAAAATTATGAACAGCAATACCATAGAAAATAGCAGTATTTGGCAAAAATTTCATGTGGATTTGCCATTGCTGGGAGCCATATGCTCGTTAATGTTGTTTAGTTTAGTGGTTCTCTATTCAGCAAGTGGGCAAAATGATGCTTTGCTTGAGCGTCAATTTACGCGTATTTTCTTATCGATAGCTATTATGTTGCTGGTGGCTCAAATTTCACCTGATATCTTAAAACGCTGGGCGCTGCCTATTTACGTCATTGGTATTTTGGCGCTAATCGGTGTCTATTTCTTTGGTGAAGTCAATAAAGGTGCTCAGCGTTGGTTAAACCTTGGCTTCATGGAGTTTCAACCTTCAGAGTTTATTAAATTAATTTTTCCTATCTGTATGGCATGGTACATTAGTCAGTTTCCCTTGCCGCCGACACCCTTGCAATTATTAGGTGGTTTTGGATTGCTCCTGGTACCGACCCTGCTCATTGCAAAACAACCAGATTTAGGTACGTCAATTTTGGTAGCGTCATCCGGAATTTTTGTGTTATTTTTATCAGGCATGAGCTGGTTAATTGTCTTCTTATGTTTGTCGGGCATTATTCCACTCATTGGCTTTAGTTGGTTTTTCTTAATGCACGATTATCAAAGACAGCGTGTTTTGACCCTACTTGACCCATCTGCGGATCCCTTAGGTTCAGGTTACCATATTATCCAGTCTAAAATTGCAATTGGCTCAGGAGGATTGTTTGGCAAGGGCTGGCTACAAGGTTCGCAGTCACAACTTGAGTTTTTACCGGAGCGCCATACCGACTTTATTTTTGCCGTGATTGGAGAAGAATTTGGTTTGCTTGGCGCTGTTGTTTTGCTCTGTATGTATTTATTTATTATTGCGAGGGGATTGGTGATTGCATCAAATGCCCAAACAAATTTTTCGCGACTGTTAGCGGGTAGTATCACCCTAACATTTTTTGTTTATATTTTTGTTAATATTGGCATGGTTTCTGGATTACTACCTGTAGTGGGTGTGCCTCTACCGTTAGTAAGTTATGGTGGAACCTCGATGTTAACGCTATTGATTGGATTTGGGATTTTAATGAGTATTCATACACATCGACGCTTTGTGACTAAATAAGATGAAGATATTATTATATTTATGGTATGTTGCGGTATCGACCCTCGCTTTTATGACCGTAGCGAAATCGACGTTGCCAGATGAATTTAAGCAAAATTTTATCGAAGAACAAGTCAAAAAAGGTTATACAAAACAACAAATAGAATCTTTTTTAAAGCCCGCTAAGAAAAATAAAATAGTCATTGATGCAATCCAAAGACAATGGGAATCAAAACCTTGGTTTGAATATTATCCAATTTTTTTAACCTCCAATCGGATTAAAGCTGGGGTTGAGTTTTGGAAAAAACATCGAGAAAATTTAGCAAAGGCGGAGAAAAAGTTTCAAGTTAATCCGGAAGTCATTGTGAGTATTATTGGTGTCGAGACCTTTTTTGGAAAAAACATGGGCTCATTCAATGTGCGTAATGCTTTGTTCTCATTAGGTTTTCACTACCCTCCACGCGGGAAGTTTTTTTCTAGTGAGTTAGGATATCTGATGGATTTAATCCAAAAAGAAAATCTAAATCCAGATACATTAAAAGGATCATTTGCCGGGGCGATAGGGTATGGGCAATTTATTCCCTCATCTTATGTGCACTATGCCGTGGACTTCAATGGTGATGGGAAGCGCGACTTAACCAATGTGGTGGACGCAATTGGTAGTGTCGCAAATTACTTTAAAAATCATGGCTGGCAATATCAGCAGCCCGTAGCCTTTCCTGCCAAAGTCAAAGGTGAGCAAAAAAAATTAAAGTCTTTGCTATGGGGCAAATCTCCACCGAGCACTTCTTTAGAAGAATGGCAAATGGTTGGCGTTGAGCCTAAAACTGGCATAAAGTTGCATCCGCGAGAAAAAGCAGTTTTCTTTCAACTGGCTTATAAAAATAAAGTTGAATATTGGGTCGGACTGAAAAACTTTTATGTTATCACTCGATACAACCACAGCCAATTGTATGCAATGGCGGTCTTTTTACTGAGTCAAAAAATTAAAGACGCTTATGAGAAGTCTTAGTCTTGCGTTGGTTTGCATCTTGTTTGTTGTTGGCTGTCAGACACATTCCCGCTATCAGTTACAAGAAGACGCTCATCCTGAATATCAGCCAAACCTTGATCACTTGCCTCCACTTCATCCTAGATATGAACCCTTTAGTTTGCGCGGTAATCAAACGTATTCACTTTTCGAGAAAAAGTATGTTGTAGATAAAAATATTACGGCATATCAAAAGCGAGGTTATGCATCTTGGTATGGTAAAAAATTTCATGGACATCAAACATCGAATGGTGAAACATACGATATGTTTCAAATCTCTGCCGCCCACAAAACGCTGCCAATTCCTTGTTATGTTCGGGTGAAAAACTTAGATAATCAGAAAACCTTGGTGGTGCGCGTGAACGATAGAGGCCCTTTTCACGATGGGCGTATTATTGATTTGTCCTATGCGGCTGCTAAAAAGCTAGGTATTTATGAGCAAGGAACCGCCGAGGTTGAAGTGACCTATTTGCCGTCTTCTCATAAAATAGCGCAGACAGATGGTTATTATATCCAAATTGCTGCCGGTACCAACCGACAAGCATTGGATATAATGGGGCAACAAGTAACCGCTCGTTTAAAAGCGGCCCATCGCTTGATTTTAGTGAAATCACTCTGGAAACTCCAGCTCGGTCCTTTTGAAAAGTTGTCGATTGCAAGAGAATTGCTGGCTATGGTAAAAGATCAAGGTTTTTCAGATAGTTATTTGATTACGGATACGGCACGCTAAGTCTTGAGTGCTGCCAAGTATCGGGAGGGGGCGATATGATGAACCAAATAAGTCTGATCCTCTCCTTTTTCCTAAAAATACTTTAGCAGCCTATTTGAACAATGGTATACTTGCTAATAAATATCCGTTTACCTGAGAAAAAACGTACCTTATGAAAATAAATCGTTATCCGTTTAAAGTATGTCGATGGTCTTTGATCAGCTTCGTGAGCTTGGTTGGTTTAATCAACCCAGCGGTTGCTCAGCAGATAGAGTTAGAAAAACCCAATATTTCGGCAAAATCGTACGTATTGATGGATTACAACTCTGGTCAAATTTTAGTCTCTGATTTGCCGAATAAAAAATTATCACCTGCTAGTTTAACGAAAATGATGACCAGTTATATCATTGGGCAAGAGTTGAAAACGGGCAATATTCGAGAGGATGACCAGGTTCTCATCTCTGCAAAAGCTTGGAGTAAAAATTTTCCTGATTCGTCACGGATGTTTATTGAAGTAGGCAAAAAAGTCTCGGTTTCTGAATTAAACCAAGGCATAGTTGTGCAGTCTGGCAATGATGCATGTGTAGCGATGGCTGAACATATTGCTGGCAGTGAGGAAGGCTTTGCGAGCATGATGAACCAGTGGTCTCGTCAATTGGGTATGAAAAATACACACTTTATCAACAGCCATGGTCTCGATAGTGATAACCATTTTACCACGGCTTATGATATGGCGGTTTTAGCTCGCTCTTTGATTCGAGATGTGCCTGAAGAATATAAATTGTATGCTCAAAAAGATTTCACCTTCAATGGTATCAAACAATACAATCGCAATTCGTTGCTTTGGGATAAAAATCTAAATGTAGATGGTATCAAAACGGGACACACATCCGAAGCTGGATTTAGTCTAGTCACCTCCAGTATCCAGAATGAGATGCGCCTTATTGCCGTGGTGATGGGGGCTAACAGCAGCCGGTCACGAGTTAGTGAAAGTAAAAAACTTCTCAAATTTGGCTTTCGCTATTTTGAAAGTGTCACACCGTACCATGCTGGGGAAAGTTTTGTTTCGCACCGAATCTGGTATGGTGACAAAAATTATGTCAGCTTAGGTGTGCTGCAGGACACACCTTTTAGTGTTCTGAGAGGGCAAGCCGCGAGTGTTGAAGCCTATTTTGAGTTAACTGAGTCGTTAGAAGCACCTGTGAAAAAAGGCCAAGTGGTTGGAAAACTAAACTTTAGCATCGGCGACGATGTGGTTGCCGCATTTCCTCTGGTGGCTTTAGAAGAAATTCAAGAGAGTGGATGGCTAGGTAAATTGTACGATTATTTAGTGCAGTTACTGGAACGTATGCTGGAATCCATGAAGGCAACGATGGCGTAATCTGTCGGTCTTTCTATGAGCGAAGTAACCATGTTGATCGGTTGGATCTTGGGTTATGTGATCAATGAATAAAAATGGTAAGAAGTAGAGATGTTAGATACAAAGTTTGATGAACTCTTAGAGTTTCCATGCCAGTTTCCCTTTAAGGTGATTGGCAAAGCCAACGTGCAATTAGCTCAGCAAGTCACAGTTGCGGCTCAAAAAATTAGTCCTGGACAATATCAGACAGAGACCAAGACTTCAAGTCAAGGCACATATGATTCAGTAACAATCAAGGTGAAGGTTAATAGCAAAGAGCAAATTGAATCATTGTATATAGCTTTCTCTCAAATCGATGGGGTTAAGCGGGTTCTTTAATGCATGAATTCAGGTACATGTATGTTCACAGATAAATCTCTCATCGTTCGGCGCTTAGGTCGTCAACCTTATCAAAAGGTTTGGCAGGCTATGCGAGATTTTACGGATACACGTCAATCCGATACACCTGATGAGATATGGTTGGTAGAGCATGATCCTGTTTTTACCCAAGGCGTGGCTGGCAAAGCAGAACATATACTTCAATCTTCAAACATTCCGGTGATTCAGACAGATCGTGGGGGGCAAGTTACCTACCATGGCCCTGGTCAGCTGGTGGTGTATCCTCTGCTGAACCTTAAACGCTCGCAATTGGATATACGATCTTTGGTTTCAAAGCTGGAGCAGAGTGTGCAATCAATGCTCCAAGACTATGGTATTCAGGCAGTTGCCGATCCGGCTGCGCCGGGTGTTTATGTTGAGCAGCAAAAAGTAGCGTCGGTTGGCCTGCGTGTTCGTAAGTATTGCTCATTTCATGGCCTAGCATTGAATGTGAAAATGGATTTAACGCCATTTCAGCTTATCAATCCTTGTGGCTATGCGGGATTAAAAATGACTCAAACCAGTTCTCTAGGCGGACCGGTGAGCGTAGCGGAAGCTACCCAGGCATGGCTGCCTATTTTCTGTGAACAAATAAACAAAAATCACTTGATAGAATCGAAGGAATTTATAAACAATGAATAAGCCAGAGCGTCTACAGGCTGGAGTTAAATTACGAGATGCAGATAAGGTTGCTCGTATTCCTGTTAAAGTTATTCCGACGCAGCGAGAAGATATGCTGCGTAAGCCAGATTGGCTGAAAATAAAACTGCCATCTTCAACTAAAAAAATAGAAGACATCAAGCAAGCTATGCGTGAGCATGGCTTGCATTCGGTCTGTGAAGAGGCCAGTTGTCCGAATTTAGCGGAATGTTTTACGCATGGCACAGCAACTTTTATGATTTTAGGTGCCATCTGTACGCGGCGTTGTCCATTTTGTGATGTTGCACATGGCCGCCCACTGGCTCCTGACCCTGAAGAACCCAAAAAATTGGCGCAAACCATTGCAGCTATGAAACTCAAGTATGTGGTGATTACATCGGTTGATCGAGATGACTTGCGTGATGGCGGTGCACAGCACTTTGCTGATTGTATTAGAGAAATTAGGTTGCACTCACCTGGTATTAAAATAGAAATTCTGGTGCCGGATTTTAGAGGCAGAATTGAGCGTGCTCTTGATATTTTATCGACCGAATTACCGGATGTGTTCAATCATAATTTAGAGACAGCTCCTCAACACTATCGGCGGGCACGTCCAGGCGCCAATTACCAGTGGTCGTTAAAGCTATTGGCTCAATTTAAAGCCCGTCATCCGCACATTCCGACGAAATCAGGTCTTATGCTGGGGCTGGGGGAAACGAATGAAGAAATCCAAGCGGTACTGCATGATTTACGGGAACATCAAGTTAATATGCTCACTTTAGGGCAGTATTTGCAGCCTTCTAAATATCATTTGCGCGTCGAGCGTTACGTAACGCCTGCTGAGTTTGAAGACTTTAAGACAATGGCTGATGAGCTTGGCTTTACCCATGCAGCCTGCGGTCCTTTGGTTCGTTCAAGCTACCACGCAGACTTACAAGCAAAAGGTGAGGCTGTGAGTTAGCTGACGGCTGGCGTTATTTTGATTTGCTGATGATTTTTGCAATGAGCAAAAAAACGACGAGTAAATTCAATAAGAAACAAATGATAAAATAATTAGTCCACTGTGGGAAAAACTGGTTATCAAAAATTTGGGTTTTTTGTTGTAGAAAACCGTCTAAAACAACAATGCCAGCCGCAAGGCAAGCCGATAAAATTGCAGCGGCAACAATAGCTATAATGAGCCTTTTTACTATGCTGGTAGAGCGCTTCAGGTCGTTCTTAGGCATGACTTAAATTCCTAACATTTAAGATAATTCGCTTTAATTATAGAAGATTTGCTGTAAATTATCTAAAAACAGCAGTAAACCTGCTACGAAGTTAGCGTCGGTTCTGCTTAAGAGATATAGGCACTCGTATTTGAGTTGGCAGCATCACTGGGCTGCCTGCGATTGACATAGCATGCTGCTATGATCATGAGCAGGCTGCTTATCCAAAAAGGTGTTTGTCCATAATAGCTAAAGAGAGTGCGTCCTGTTGTAGGTGAAATCGTGTGGGTCATGGTGGTTGCTTCAAACTGAGGGCTCCGCTTGGTAATTTGGCCGTCAGCATCAATAAAAGCGCTGATTCCGTTGTTGGTTGAGCGTACCAAGGGTCTGCCGAGTTCAGCGGCTCGCATTTGTGCAGTCTGAAGGTGCTGATGAGGACCGATACTTTGACCAAACCAGGTATCATTCGAAAGTGTTAAGATAAAACTGATATCTTCTTTAAAGTTGTCCTTTAGCTGCTGTGCAAATGCGATTTCATAGCATATGGCTGGCAGTATTTTATATCCTTTCGCTTGTAAAGATGCTTGTTGATAAGCACCTCTAGCGAAGTTTGACATGGGTAAATTAAAAAAAGTGCCTAGTTTTTTCAGCTGTTCTCTTAAAGGCACAAATTCGCCAAAAGGCAGTAGATGATTTTTCCGGTAGCGATTGTTTTTATGGGTCATGTATGTGTAGGCTGGATTAGGATTCATTTCATATTGACCTAACACGATCAGGGCGTTGTAACTTTGTTGATCAGAGCGCTCAAGCAAGCCTGTTAAGATCGCTGTTTGGTGATGCCTGCCTTCGATATCAACTTGTCTTAAAAATAACTGCAGGCGGTGTTCAGGTGCTGAGATAGCCGCCTCAGACCAGATGATTAGGTCGCTAGTCTGCCAATGCGGCCGACTTAACTGAGAGTATATATTCATTTCACGCTGAACACTGGCCGGGCTCCACTTTATATCTTGCGGAATATTGGCTTGAACCGTGGTAGCGATGATCTGTTGGCCGGTTAAGTGAATCGGTTGATAGAGATAGCTGAAGAGAACGACCGCACTGAGTAGGCTCATTTGCAGCGCCAGTGGTCGAAAATGACGGTGCATTAAGAGCCAGAGACTGGTTGTTAAAAAGGCTGAAAATAACGTTAAGCCTAAAGCACCAAGTATACCAGCGAGTGGAAAAAAAAGCGTGTCGGTTAGCGCATAGCCGTCCCAAATCCATGGAAATCCTGTCAGCACCTCTCCCCTGAGCCAAGCGCACAGACACCAAATAGCGGGGAAAACCCAAGCCGTTGTGGTGATCTTATGCTTTGGATTGCAGATATAGAGCAAACCACCTGCAAGTAATGCGAATACGGACAGATATAAGCTGAACAGTATCAGCAGGAACGTAGCGAAACCTAATGACAAGTCACCATAGTTGATCATGCTGATTCGTAACCAATAACCACCGCACATCATTTTGCCAAAACCAAAACAAAGCCAAATGATAAGAAAGGGTTTGATTTTTCTTTGATGGGATAGCCACAAAGGCACCCAGAGCGCCACAGCCGCCAGCCACCAAACATGATAGGGAGCATAAGCATAGATAGATACTGCGCCAGCTAGCATGGCATAGAGAGCATGACAAGCAGGATGTTGTTGTAACACTAAAAGTAGTTGACGCACACCTTATCCTTAAGTTGCTTTTAAAGTTTGGATTTTTAACTCAATAATTTTTCTGGTATTTGATTTTAAAACAATGAATTGGAAATCTTTAATTTGAATGTTCTCGCCTTGTTGAGGTAGGTGGCCAAAGGCGTGGCTGACCAAGCCTCCAATCGTATCGAATTCTTGGTCGCTTAATTGAGCGCCAAAAAAAAGATTAAATTCCTCAATTGGCGTCAAAGCATCGATAATAAACTGATCTTTTTGTGATTTTCTAATGTTATTCATGGATTTATCATCATGGGCAAATTCATCTTCGATTTCACCTACGATTTCTTCGAGAATGTCTTCAATGGTCACAAGGCCAGATACGCCGCCATATTCGTCAATGACCATTGCCATGTGGTAGCGGTTTGAACGAAATTCTTTTAAGAGAACATCTACTCGTTTACTTTCGGGTACCACAACTGCTGGACGCAGCACCATATCTAATGAAAAGTTATCGAGTTGATTTTGAAAGCCATATCGGAGCAAATCTTTGGCTAATAAGATGCCTTCAATGTGATCTTTGTCGTCATGTATAACAGGGAATCGCGAATGTGCAGATTGAATTACGATATCTAAGATGGCCGGAATCGATAAGTTTTTAGGGATAGCGATTATTTGCGAACGAGGGATCATGATATCCCGAACCTTGAGATTGGTCACATCTAAAACGCCTTGGATCATTTCCTTTGTGTCTTCGGTGATCACATCGCGCTGTTTTGCTTCTGAAATAACATCAGCTAATTCTTCATGATTCTTGGGTTCACCTTGAAACCACTGCCCGATACGTTCAGTCCAAGTTTTTCGAATTTTGGGGTTCGATGGAGGTTTTTCTTCGCTCATAATGATGATGTTTATTCCAGCTCCGTTATTTAATAATATAAGGATTGTTATAACCTAATTGCTGCATGATAGCAATCTCTAAAGTTTCCATTTCATCAGCATCAGCATCTGTTTCGTGATCAAACCCCAATAAATGCAAGCATCCATGGATGACTATATGTGCCCAATGGGCTTCAAGGGATTTGTTTTGCGCATGAGCTTCTTCTTGTACAACCGGTGCACAAATAACCAAATCACCTAGTAAAGGCAGTGTTAACTGTGGGGGAGCTTCAAAAGGAAATGACAAGACATTGGTCGGTTTATTTTTACCTCGATATTGATGATTAAGTTCTTGGCTTTCGGCGTTATCGGTTATGCGGATAGTCACCTCACTTTCAACTCGAAAAGAGGCGACAGCCTTGGTAACCCATTCTAAAAGTTGCGCGTCCGTCGGTAAGTCCTTGTTCGCCGATACACGCTGGCTATAAATTGTAGTGGTCATGGTTATTGGTTTCTTTATTGTTTAATCTTTTTTATTTTGTGCTTGTTCGTATTGCTCATAAGCTTCGACCACGCGTGCAACAACAGGATGCCGAACGACGTCTTTAGCATGAAAGAAAGTGAAGCTGATGTCTTTGACTTCTTTTAAGACTTCGACCACATGACTTAAGCCTGAACGTTGGTGTTTAGGTAAATCAACTTGAGTGACATCACCAGTGACCACGGCACGACTGTTGAAGCCAATACGGGTTAAGAACATCTTCATTTGCTCTACGGTCGTATTTTGGGATTCATCTAAAATGATGAAAGAATCGTTGAGCGTTCGACCTCGCATGTATGCTAAGGGGGCAATCTCAATCACGTTGAGCTCAATAAGCTTTTCAACCTTTTCAAACCCCAGCATGTCAAATAGTGCATCGTATAGTGGCCGCAGATAGGGATCCACTTTTTGGCTTAAGTCTCCGGGCAAGAAACCAAGTTTTTCGCCTGCTTCTACAGCGGGCCTGGTTAATAAAATCCTTTTGACTTCCTGACGCTCCAGGCTATCAATCGCTGCTGCGACTGCTAAGTAGGTTTTACCCGTTCCCGCGGGGCCTACACCGAAGCTGATGTCATGACTGAGTATATTCTCTAAGTAATTGGCTTGATGGCTGTTACGCGGCCTGATGACACCACACCTGGTTTTGATTTCAACGCTTGAATGGTAGTTGGGGCGCTTTTGAATCTCACCATCAAAGATATTGAGCTCCTGCATGGCAAGATGAATCTGCTCGGCATCCAAAGCAGGAATACGTCCGCGGATTGGCTGAGTCTCATGGTAGAGGCGTTGCAATAGTTTTTTAGCCGCTTTAGCATGATTTTGCATGCCATGAATATAGAATTTATTGTCACGATGGTTGATTTCTACATCAAGTTGTCTTTCAACTTGTTGTAGATTGATATCTAGAGGACCGCATAGAGAGGCAAGGCGACGCCCCTCTACTGGTTCAAGCTCTAGTTCAACTTGAATATTCTTGTTCAAAAAGAGACCTCATTTATTTAAAAAGTGGGATCAAAGAGCTTAACACCGAGAGTTTGTCGAGATTGATGTTGATACACAATCTCTTCGGGTTTTTGCTCTTGCCTAAGATCCATGTCGGCCTCTTGGCGGATCACTTTACCTTTTAATGAGTTGGTAAAAATATCAGTGATTTCAATATCAACGAATTGGCCAATCATATCGGGTGATCCTGAGAAGTTCACAATTCGGTTGTTTTCCGTGCGCCCAGTGAGCTCCATGATGTCTTTTTTAGATGGTCCTTCGACCAGTACTCTTTGCTCTGTATGCAGCATCCGTCGACTATAGTGCATAGCGTTTTGATTAATTCGCTCCTGTAGGATGTGTAAGCGCTGTTTTTTTTCTGCATCACTTACATCATCAGGCAAATCAGCGGCAGGTGTACCAGGGCGCGCGCTATAAATAAAGCTAAAGCTTTGATCAAATTTAACTTCTTCTATCAATTTCATGGTAGCAGCAAAATCCTCATGGGTTTCGCCGGGAAATCCAATGATAAAATCAGAACTAATATGAATGTTTGGTCTTACTTTTTTTAAGTGACGAATAATTGATTTATATTCAAGTGCGGTATGCGGTCTTTTCATTAAGGTCAAGATTCGATCCGAACCACTTTGAACGGGCAAGTGTAAAAAATCAACCAGTTCTGGTATATCGGCATAGGCATCAATAATATCTTGCGTAAACTCAAGTGGGTGACTGGTCGTGTATCGAATTCTGTCAATACCATCAATGGCTGCCACGAAGCGAAGTAACTCGGCAAAAGTACAAATATCGTCGGTGTGGGTTAAGCCTCGATATGCATTGACGTTTTGTCCGAGTAGATTAACTTCGCGAACACCTTGTGCCGTTAACTGTGCAATTTCGTATAAGACGTCATCCATTGGGCGACTGATTTCTTCACCACGCGTATAGGGCACTACGCAGAATGAGCAATATTTACTGCAACCTTCCATAATGGAAACGAAGGCTGTGATGCCGTTTGCTTTTGGTTCAGGTAATCGATCAAATTTTTCAATCTCAGGAAAACTAATATCCACAACGGCTTTTTTACCTGCTTGGATGTCTTGAATCATTTCTGGAAGACGATGCAGGGTTTGTGGGCCAAACACGATGTCAACATAGGGAGCACGTTGCCGTATATGTGCTCCTTCTTGTGAAGCGACGCAGCC
>JADHND010000031.1 GCA_016779685.1 Shewanellaceae bacterium
CTAGAGCTTATTGCTTAGTTACGGCAGGGGGCGCGCCTCTGACAATTCTAAAGCAGTACATTGAGAACCAAGAGCGCCCACTATAGTTGTTGCCTTGCAACAATGGCTTACATCTCCACCTAAGCTAACGCTATAGATGAAGAATGACGCCAAATCGTTAAACTTCCGACCGCGCTAATGCCAGACAATTAGCGCGGATCCCCTGCCAATCTTGACGCGAAACTTGCGCGGAAGCCGTAAGCCAACTGCCTCCCACACATGGAACTTGTGGAAGTTGCAAATAAGATTCAAAGTTTACTGGGGTGATCCCACCTGTAGCACAGAACTCAATCTCAGCAAAAGGACCTGCTAAAGCTTTTAACATCGGCACACCACCGAGGGCTTCCGCTGGAAAAAATTTAAACTGTCGGTATCCAAGAGCCATCGCATTTAAAATATCCGTGCTGTTAGCAATGCCAGGTAAAAAGGGAATCGTTCCTTGCCATGCAGCCGTTAGTAAAGACAGAGGTGCCCCTGGAGACACCGCAAATTGTGCGCCCGCAGCCACTACATCTTGCAATTGTTGTTCACTCAGCACCGTACCCGCACCAATGACCATCTTTGGCATCTGTTCACGCAACTGCTGGATCGCGGCTAGCGCACAAGGTGTCCGCAAGGTGATCTCCATAATCCGAATACCACCAGCTGCCAGTGCTTGAGCAATAGGCAGCGCATCAGCAAGGCTATCTATGACAACAACAGGAATAACAGGGCTAATACGTAAAAGTTCAGCCGCTTGGATGTTCCAATGGTTATTCAACATTTTTTCTCACTCATTG
Source organism: Shewanellaceae bacterium (assembly GCA_016779685.1). Lineage (GTDB taxonomy): Bacteria > Pseudomonadota > Gammaproteobacteria > Enterobacterales > Shewanellaceae > UBA2521. The sequence goes on from JADHND010000031.1 coordinate 819, forward strand.
TTATTTAAATCAATGCACTCATCCAAACTGGAGAGCGTGCGGGCACCCTGCTCAGCAGGGGTAAAGGATCGACGCAGTTGTTGAAACAACTCTCGCCCAACCCCAAAAGTGTGATCTTGGTTTGCTGGGCGATACGCAACCCGTTGCGACATCTCAGCGTCACTCACCATCACTTTGAGTTCACCTGTTTGAGCATTCAAATGAACGATATCCTGATCTTGAATCCGACCTATTGCACCCCCTAAAACCGCTTCTGGCGTCACATGAATCGCACACGCCACCTTGCCTGAAGCACCGGACATGCGCCCATCAGTCACCAACGCCACTTGATGGCCTTGATCTTGTACTGAGCTAAGGATGGGTAATAACTTATGCAGTTCTGGCATACCATTGGCTTGCGGCCCTTGGCCACGCACCACCACCACACAATCGCAATCGAGCCGGCCAGCTTCATAATGCGCTTGCAGTTCATTTTGATCGTTGATCACCAACGCTGGCGCCACAATCACTTGATGCTGAGGTTGCACGGCAGACACCTTTATGACGGCTCGACCCAAATTACCTGTTAATAGACTCAGCCCCCCCTGCGGCTGAAATGGGGCCGTCGTTGGACGCAATACCGCGGTGTCTAAACTGGCGCTGGCTCCTTCTGTCCAACTCAACACCCCGTCGAGTAACTTAGGTTCTTGAGTATATCGCGCTAACCCAAAGCCCGCCACCGTCGCAACGTCACCGTGCAACAATCCAGCATCAAGTAAGGTGCGAATTAAAAACTGTACCCCACCCGCAGCATGAAAATGATTGATGTCCGCTTGCCCATTCGGATAGACCTTAGCCAATAAAGGCACCGCTTGCGATAGCTCCCCAAAATCATCCCAATTGATATCAATACCCGCGGCTTTGGCAATGGCAATCAAGTGAATCGTGAGGTTGGTTGAACCGCCAGTAGCCAATAAAGCCACCAAACCATTCACCACCGCTTTCACGGTTACAATCTGGCCCAACGGCGTATACTGACCGCTGTCTGCGGTTAAACGGCAGGCTTGCTGCGCCGCCGATTGCGTTAAAGCAAGCCGCAACGGACTGTCGGGATGCACAAAAGACGATCCGGGCAGTTGCAATCCCATGACTTCCATCACCAATTGATTGGAGTTAGCGGTGCCATAAAAAGTACAGGTACCATGACTGTGATAACTGGCGGCTTCGGCCGCAAGCAACGCCTCACGCCCCACCCTGCCTTCCGCAAACTGCTGGCGTACTTTGGCTTTGTCTGGGTTGCTTAAGCCACTGGCCATCGGCCCTGCCGGTACAAACAGCATTGGCAGATGCCCGAAGCTCAATGCTCCAATCAACAAACCAGGGACAATTTTATCGCAGATACCCAGCAACAAACCGCCATCAAACATTTGATGAGAAAAACCAATTGCGGTCGACATCGCAATTACATCGCGACTAAGTAAGCTCAACTCCATACCAGCTTGACCTTGCGTGACGCCATCACACATAGCCGGCACGCCTGCCGCCACCTGCGCTACACTACCAATGTCTCGACACGCCTGTTTAATGATATCAGGATAATGTTGATAAGGTTGGTGCGCTGACAGCATGTCGTTATAGGCATTGATGATGCCGATATTCGCTTTGTTAAAAGATTTCAGTTCCTGCTTATCATCGGGTTGGCAAGCAGCAAAACCATGCGCTAAGTTGCCGCAAGACAGACGAGCACGGGTTACTTGTTGATTTTTTTGTTGTACCAAAAAAGCTTCATAGGCCGCACGTGTCGTTTGACTGCGACGGGCAATGCGTTGGGTTACTTGTTCTACGGTAGAATTCACATCTGTTCTCATTTAAGGTGACCAGTAAGTGTGTACAGGAACCTGTTGCTGCAACAAAACCTTTCGAATCGGCATGCTTAAGCAATCATTATGGGTCAAAGCCCGATCATATACTTGTTTCTTGTTAGCGCCCACAATATGGACAAAAATTTGGCGGGCTTGCAACACCACTTGCGGTGTCCAAGTAATCCGCGCATGCGGGGCAGTTTGTGGCTGAACCACCATCAAAGGCGAAGACGCTTTTAACACCGACTCAATGTTGTTGGCGCACGGAAACCAACTTGCAGTATGCCCGTCACTCCCCATCCCCAAAATCACCACATCAAAAGCATGCTGAAAAAGTTTTTCTGGCAAGGTGGTGCGTAAATGCGCGGGCGCTGTTTCTATATCACTGCCTTGATATAAACTCATAAAATTGGCCATAGCCGCTTCTTCTTTTAGCAAATGCGCCCGCACCCATGCTTCGTTGCTGGCTTGATCCGTGGGCGCAACCCAACGTTCATCGGCTAAACAGAGCCACACTTTGGACCACGGCAGCGACTGCGCTGCCAAACGCTGAAACAAGGGAATCGGCGTTTGTCCTCCGGATACCATCAGCATCGCAAAACCGCGCTCGGTAATGGCAGCCTGTAATTGTGCCACCACCTGAGCACACAGCGCCTTTTCTAAAGCAGTGGGGTTGTCATATTCATTTAAAGTAGGATTATTCATGCCAAGCCCGTCCATCTTGTGCGAGTAAAGTACTGGCTGCCAACGGACCGCTTGATCCGGCTGGATAAGGTTTAGGAGGGTGTTGACTCTGCTGCCACGCCGCCATAATCTGATCGATCCATTGCCAAGCTATCTCTATTTCATCTTTGCGAACAAATAAAGCTTGATGCCCCTTGATCACTTCTAAAATTAGACGTTCATAGGCATCCGCAACACGCGGCGATGGCCTATATTCAGACTGGTTTAAACGCATATCTAGCTTAGAAGCCGCCAATTGAAATTGATCGTCCAAACCAGCGACTTTATTCAGCATTTGAATATCAATACCTTCATCGGGCTGTAAGCGAATAGTGAGTTTATTTTGAGGTAAGGTATCCATCACATTTCGATATAAATTACACGGCGATTCTTTAAAATAAATCACGATCTCGGTGCGTTTCTGCTGCATCCGTTTACCCGACCGTACATAAAAAGGCACCCCTGCCCAACGCCAGTTGTCAATAAATAACTTAAGCGCCACAAAAGTATCGGTGCGGCTGCTGGGCTGCTGAACATCTTCTAAATAGCCCGCGCATGGCTGATTTTCTATCACGCCCGCTTGATATTGACCCAACACAGCGTTGGCAGACAAATCATGAGCCGACATAGGACGCAAAGCTTTCATCACCTTCACTTTTTCATCTCGGATGTGATCAGCTTGTAAATCTACTGGCGGATCCATGGCAAACAAGGTCAAAATTTGTAACAAATGATTCTGCACCATGTCGCGCATTTGTCCTGCTTGGTCAAAATAATTGCCACGGTTTTCGACCCCGACGGCTTCAGCTAAGGTGATTTGCACATGCTCGATACAACGGTTGTCCCACAAATGGGCTAAGATGGGATTGGCAAAGCGCAAACAAATCAGATTCTGCACGGTCTCTTTGCCTAAGTAATGATCAATACGATACGTTTGTTGTTCTGTAAAGAAATCGCTAATGCTGGCATTAATGGCTTGCGCACTGACTAAATCAGCGCCAATAGGCTTTTCAATCACCAACCGCGACTGGGGTCGGATCAAGCCATGTGCTGCCAAACCTTGACACACAGCAGCATAGACCGACGAAGGTATCGCACAATAGTAAATCGCTGTATGACACGAACCTAAAGCCTGTTTGAGGGCTGCATATGCCTTGACTTCATGTAAATCTAGCGCAACATATTGCATCCGAGCGAGTAAGCGCTTGACTGCGGCTGCTTGTACTGGCTCAGATACATGTTGAGACAGGGCTTGCGTCACCAACTCAACAAATGTATCAGGTTGCAGACGCTCTCGCGCCACACCTACGACAGAAATATCTTCGCTCAGCAACCCTGCCACTTCTAGTTGGTACAAAGCAGGCAATAATTTACGCCGCGACAAATCACCCATGATACCCAATAAAACAAAGGTGATATTTTGTGTTTTTTTTCGTTTTTGCATGCGCTCTGAACCTATACCTATCAACCACTCGCGGCAGCTTTCGCAAGCGTAACACTGCTGCTGCCGTACTAACACGTTTTGTTGTCTCGCCAAATGCATTTAAGCAGCAAGCGTTGCCTTCAGTAACCGCTATGTCTGCGGTCTCACACCACGCTCTTGATACCTACTTTTTAATGATCATATCATACTTGGTTGATTGGTTTGAAGCAACATCGAAACGCCCCCATTACACATTAACACCCTAGTATCGATTATGGATTGCGCCACCGGAGCGAGGAGCCAATCATCAGAAAAAGTTAACACAAAAGCTAGCCCTTTATCATTAAAACAGGTAACATATTTAACCTTTTAAGAAAAAAAATAAAGTCAATTGCCGCCATGGACAGGCCATCATTAAAATGAATATTTTAGACAAAATTCAAACCGAGCTGGCGAAGTTTAGTAAGTCGGAACGCAAAGTTGCTGAGGCTATTTTAGCCACGCCTCAATCGGCCATTCACACCAGTATCGCCTTACTTGCAAAGCAAGCTGACGTGAGTGAGCCGACGGTAAATCGATTTTGTCGGCGACTTGATACCAAAGGGTTCCCTGATTTTAAATTGCATTTAGCGCAATGCTTAGCTCATGGGACACCCTACGTTAACCGCCACGTTGAAGAGACGGATGGCGCAGATTCTTATACCTCGAAGATTTTTCAGTCCTCGATGGCGGCGCTTAATTTAGCGCATCAAGAATTAGATGCTCAGATCATCAACCGCGCCGTTGACATCTTGACCCAAGCTAAGACAATTTCATTTTTTGGGATGGGGGCTTCAACGGCGGTTGCTCAAGATGCGCAAAATAAGTTTTTTCGATTTAATGTGCCGGTGGTGTTTTACAACGATGTGCTCATGCAAAAAATGAGCTGCATCAACGCGACCACAGGTGATGTCATTGTCCTCATTTCACACACAGGTCGAACTAAGTATCTGATTGAAATAGCCCGTTTAGCCCAGAAAAATGGCGCAGCTGTGATCGGCATTACCTCCAGTAACGCACCGTTGGTACGCGAATGTACCTTAGCGATTACGGCCAGTGTTCCAGAAGACACCGATGTTTATATGCCGATGGCATCGCGCTTAGTACAATTGGTGATTATCGATGTTTTGGCCACTGGTTTTACACTACGGCGTGGACCCCAGTTCCGGGAAAATTTAAAACGAGCCAAAGATGTGCTGCGCGAATCCAGAGTAGATAAAGAACACCTGGTCTGTACTTAATTCAATACCTCACATTTTAGCCAGGCTTGGCCTGCCAGCATGTACTAACAACAAGGGATAAGATATGGTTAGAAGAACAAAAATTGTTGCCACCTTGGGCCCTTCCACTTCCAGCGAAATCGCACTCGAACAGCTTATTAAAGCAGGTGTGAATGTGGTGCGCCTCAATTTTTCCCACGGCACCACTGAAGAACACTGTCAGCGTGCCAAAATCGTCCGAATGTTGGCTCAAAGACACGGCGTTTCGGTTGCTATTTTAGCCGATCTGCAAGGCCCTAAAATTCGCATCAGCTCTTTTCAAGCCGGTCAAGTACCCCTTACCGTCGGCCAAACCTTCGTGCTAGATGTCGAAATCGGCGTTCAACAAGGCACCGCAGAGCGGGTCGGTATTGACTACCCTGAACTCATCAATGACGTTGAAGTCGATGACATTTTATTGGTAAACGATGGTCAAGTTCAATTACGTGTTATCCAAAAAACTCAAACAACCATTGAAACCAAAGTGCTGATAGGTACCCATCTATCCAACAACAAAGGTATTAACAAACAAGGTGGTGGCCTCTCTGCGCCCGCTTTAACCGACAAAGACAAAGCCGATATCCGCACCGCTGCCGCCATCGACGCCGAATACATTGCGGTGTCTTTTCCACGCCATGCTCAAGACATCTTAGAAGCGAAAGCGTTGGCACGGCAAGCACAATCTAACGCACAAATTATGGCTAAAATCGAACGCGCAGAAACCGTCGCCACCGCTGCTGCCATGGACGAAATCATTCGTGCTTCGGATGCAATTATGGTGGCACGAGGCGATTTAGCTGTCGAAATTGGTGATGCCGAACTGGTTGCGGTACAAAAGCAACTCATTCAACGCAGCCGCCAATTGGATAAGCCCGTTATCACCGCCACCCAAATGATGGAATCGATGATTTCCAATCCGATGCCGACGCGGGCTGAAGTGATGGATGTGGCCAATGCCGTTCTCGATGGTACCGATGCGGTGATGTTATCAGCCGAGACCGCCTCTGGTGACTATCCCGAAGCCACTGTTCAAGCCATGGCTGAAATTTGTTTGGGGGCAGAAAAGCATCCCAGCACCCAAATCTCACGCCATCGCTTAGATAAAACTTTTCAAGATACTGAAGAAACGATTGCGTTATCGGCTATGTATGCAGCCAACCATCTCGACTCAATTCACGCCATCGTGGCTTTTACTAAGTCAGGCAATACGCCGTTGTTGATGTCACGTTTAAGCTCTAAAATCCCCATTATTGGCATCTCTAGGGATCCTCAAGTGGTGAATAAAATGGCTTTGTACCGTGGTGTTACACCCTGTTTGTTAGACACCCAGGCGACCCAGGCCGATCTCATCATTGATCACACACTGCAGATGTTGCAGCACAAAAATATCTTGCAAGCTGGGCAAACCGTTCTGCTCACCTATGGTGATCACATGGAGCATGTCGGTTGTACCAACACCTGCAAAATTATTGATGTGCCTGTAGCAAAGTCTTAAAACAAGCTGGGCAACCATTCACTTGGGTTGCCCAGCTTATTTAGCGGCGATAAAACCTGCCTTAAAGCGTTTTGAAATCATCCACATCCGTAGCAATCCGACACAACCGAGCGGTTTCCCGTACTGTGTTTGCCTCCGCCTCCGACAAGACATTTTCGGCCACCGCCTGCTCAAGCTGCTCATCGAGTTTCAAGCGCTTGTTGATCACACCTGAGCGTCTTGCCATGGTCAGACTCTTATCAATGTCCTTCATCGCATGCATAGCCATAAAAGCGCGCTCCACTTCTGCGATACCCGATCCATCATCTTTTAGATTGGGACATAAGTAACATATGCGCTCTCTCAAGTTGGTCGGGCTACTCACGGATTTGACCACCTCATGCACTAACTTGTCGGATGGTCGCTTAAAATGATTGCCAAAAGGGAAGATAATCAAGCGGCATAAGCGCCCAAGCAAGCGATTGGGGAAATTGTCGAGAACGCCTTCAACCGCTTGTCCCATTTCATATAAACGCCATTGCAAGGTATAGTTCACCATCGGTAAATCTTCTTTTTGACAACCATCGTTGTCAAACATTTTAAACACCGATGACGCCATGTACAACTGACTTAAGATATCGCCTAAACGAGCGGAAAACATTTCACGGCGCTTCAGCTCACCACCGAGCATTAGCATCGATAAATCAGTCAACCATGCCAGCACAGCACTGAAACGACCGCAATGCTGATAGTAACGAGACAAACCGACCGTACGCATCGACGGATTAAAGGCACTGCTGGTTAAGGCGGCTAAGAATCCCCGCCCCGCATTTTTAATTGCATAGACGATATGTGCGGTAAGCAACGAATCAAACTCTTGTAAGCCTTGTTTTTCATCTCGATTAGAGGTCGCTGCAATCTCTGATAGAACATAAGGATGACAACGAAAAGCACCTTGGCCAAAGATCATGAGGCTACGGGTTAAAATATTAGCGCCTTCAACAGTGATGGCGACAGGTATACCCATATAAGCTTGCGCAATGTAATTTTTAGGCCCCAACTGAATGGCCTTCCCGCCATGAATATCCATCGAGTCATTGATGATTTTACGTGCTAATTCGGTCATTTGATATTTAGAGATGGCACTCACAATCGCTGGGCGCAATTCCAAGTCTACCCCACTCGCCGTTAACCGTCTGGATGCTTCTAACTGATATGTGTTCGACACCAACCGTGCGAGTGCTTCTTTGATGCCTTCAAAATTACCGATGGTCATGCCAAATTGCTTGCGCACCCCCACATAAGCAGTCGTGGTACGCGTGGCCAAATGACCACTCGCCGAAGCCAACGCGGGCAAAGAAATGCCACGGCCTGAAGACAGACATTCCATCAACATGCGCCAGCCTTTACCCGCATAATCAACGCCACCAATGATCCAATCGATGGGGATAAACACGTCGGTACCTGAGGTGGTTCCATTCATAAACGACATGTTTAATGGATTGTGGCGCCGACCAATTTCAACCCCAGGATGACTCGCCGGCACCAACGCACAAGTGATGCCAAGTTCGACTTGGTCATGTCCTAATAAATTATCTGGATCATGTAGTTTAAACGCCAGTCCCACCACTGAAGCCACCGGCGCCAAGGTGATATAGCGTTTTTCCCATGTTAAGCGAATGCCTAAAACTTTCTTACCTTGATACTTGTCGTGACACACCACCCCAAAATCAGGGATCGAACCCGCATCTGAACCTGCTTCAGGGCCGGTTAAAGCAAAGCAAGGTACTTCATCTCCTTTCGCCAAAGCCGACAACCAGCGCTCTTTTTGAGCATCGGTGCCATAATGACTCAAGAGTTCACCAGGTCCCAATGAGTTCGGTACCATGATCGTCACCGCGGCGCTGATCGAACGCGATGCAACCATGCTCACGATGGTCGAAATCGCATACGCCGAGAAATCATGTCCACCGAACTCTTTGCCAATGATGAAAGCAAAGAAACCTTCTTTTTTGATGTAATCCCACGCTTGATCTGAAATTTGATGTCCCTTTTGCATCATGTCGTAGTCATCGAGCAGACCCAACAACGTCGGTACTTGTTTGTCGATGAAACTTTGCTCGTCTGCCGTTAGCTGGCAGGCCGGAATGCCATGCAACTTTTGCCAGTCGGGTTTGCCTTGAAACAACTCACCTTCCCACCAGACGTCGCCGGCTTCAATCGCTTCTTTTTCAGTACTGGATAAAGGTGGCAGTACCCGCTTAAAAAATTTAAAGGCAGGCTGACTGATCAACTGCATACGAATGGATTGAACGGCAAACACAACAACAACAGCAATAATAAGCAGGGCTAATAACGTCAACATAAATCTTCCTCAAATTTTCTTTCAGTTTTAAATAAGAGAACTTTTTTTTTCGAGGCTCAGTATAGCTGGCAAATGAACCAAACTGTCCAACACCCAATCAGCTTCAGCAAGCACATGCTGGGGCAAATCCTGGCCTGAGCGAACTAAACAGGTCGTACCTACGCCAGCCTGACGGCCCGCCTGAATATCGGTAACCTTATCACCGATCATCCAAGATGTTCTCATATCAATGTTGAACCGGGCCTGTGCGGCCAACAACATCCCCGGATTGGGTTTACGACAATCACAGGTGGTATGCTGACCATCGTGTGGGCAATAATAAATCGCGTCAAAAGCAAAATTATGCTGATGCAATCGTTGCTGCATATAGTCATTGACATCATGATAAGCCTGCTCGGTATACAAACCACGCTCAATACCTGATTGATTGGTCACAACAATGAGACGATATTGCAACGCACGCAATGCTTGCAGTGAAGGCAAAACGCCCTCTATAAACTCAAAGCGTTCAACCGTACCAATATATCCGTGATCTTGATTAATCACGCCGTCTCGATCCAAGAAAATAGCGGGCTGCTTATCCATAGTTTACTCTATTATGAATTATTGACGAAAGGAACAGCTCGATGCTCTAACAGCACAGGAATGCCTTCATCAATTGGAAAACTCACTTTATCAAAATGACACAGCAAGCTGTCTTGCGTTTTTGCATACTCTAGCTGTCCTTTGCACACAGGACAGACAATGATACTGAGTAATTTGGTATCAAAAATCACGCGCTACACCCCTCACTTTAGCGATAAATTGTTGTTGAAACGTCATAGGTAAATCCAGAACCACCGTTAGATACATAAAGTTGCTCGCCCATGGTAATGCCATGTTTCGTATTTTTATCGCGTCTTTTTCCGTCATGATCACAGGGTGTCCCCTTTGCATCATACGTTCAATATCTTGATAAGTATATACATGATGATCCTGAAATGATAAAAATTCAGCAACATTATAACCTGCATGCTTCAATATTTGTTCAAACCGCTGCGGAAAGCCAATTCCAGCCAGCGCCACCACTGGCATATCCATATCCCAGGTGACCACCATATCATCTGTCACACGGTAAAGCGTGTCGATTTCCCAGTGCATCATCGGGGCACCTGAGACCGCTTCACCGCCATGCTGTAAGACAAAATCGACGGTCTTTAAGCGCTGTAATGATTCACGTAAAGGACCTGCTGGCAAACAACGTTGATTGCCAAAGCCATGTTGACCATCAACTACCACCACTTCGATGTCTTTGCTAAGCGGATGATGTTGTAGCCCATCGTCCATTAAAATAATGTCGGCTTCATCCGTTGCGACCACCGCCGCCGCCGCTAAATACCGTTGCCGAGCCACCACCACCGGCACCTGTTTTTTTTTAAACAGCATCATGGGTTCATCGCCCACCTCATGTGCACGATGGGCAACCGTCAAGCGCACCCAAGGCGCTTGGTAGGTACCACCGTAGCCACGGCTAATCACCGCTGGGCGCAAACCATGCTGCCGCAAGAGATCAATCAATGCAACAATGGTGGGCGTTTTACCAGCCCCGCCTACCGTAAGGTTACCGACGACTACCACGGGCAATGACGCGCGATGGGTGGTTTTCAAACCCACCCAGAACAAGGCGCGGTAGCACTGAGCGCCGAGTTGGTAGAGCCAGCCAAGTGGGCACAAAAGCCCGCTCCACCAGGGTGATCTGTACCATAATTTATGAAGCCACGTGTGCATCTTTGTTTTGCTCTTGGCTGGCGTACAATTCTAAATAACGGCCGGATTGCCCCCGAAGCGACGCATGGGTGCCAAATTGCACCACCCGCCCTTTGTCCATCACCAACACTTTATCCGCGTGTTCAATGGTGCTCAAACGATGCGCAATCACCAAACAGGTCTGTTGCGAACTTTGTTGCTTCAAGGCCAATTGCACGTACCGCTCCGATTCAACATCAAGCGATGAAGTCGCTTCATCCAACACCAACACCCGTGCTTGTTTCGCAAACGCACGTGCCAAAGCAATGCGCTGGCGTTGGCCGCCGGATAAGAGTACGCCATTTTCACCGACCAGGGTTTGCAGGCCTGATGACCACGCATCGGTGAACTCGGTGACAAAGGCCGCCTTGGCAGCTCGCT
>JADHND010000032.1 GCA_016779685.1 Shewanellaceae bacterium
TGCGCAGCCTGAAACCATCGATGCGATTTACCAAATGCGCAAAAAAGCGGTAGGCTTGTTGGCCAAAACCCAAGGGTCACGCAAGCCGGTTGCTTTTGTTGAAGACGTTGCCGTGCCACCGCAGCAATTACCTGAGTTTGCGATGGAATTTAAAGCATTGCTGGACAATGCTTTGTTAGATTATGGTATGTTTGGTCATATTGATGCAGGGGTCTTGCATGTGCGTCCCGCTTTAGATTTATGTGATGTACGCGACGAACATAAGTTGCGCGATATATCTGATAAAGTGTGTGATTTAACCCTAAAGTATAAAGGTGTGATGTGGGGAGAGCATGGCAAAGGCGTCCGCGGTGAGTACATGCCGTCTTTCTTTGGTGAAACACTGTATCAGGTGTTACGTCAGATTAAACAGATTTTTGATCCCAATAACCAACTCAATCCGGGTAAGCTGGTTACGCCCAGCGGCAGCCAGGCCGATTTGATCTCGATTGATGCGACCAAACGAGGGCATTTTGATCGACAAATCACCGGCACCATGAAATCAGAGTTTGCCGAAGCCATGGCTTGTAATGGCAATGGCTTGTGTTTCAACTATCAGCCTAACAGTTTGATGTGCCCGTCTTATCAAGTGACGCAAGATCGAATCCATTCCCCGAAAGGACGAGCAACGCTCCTGCGAGAATGGATGCGGTTGGTGACCAAGAAAGGCATTTCTTTGTCCAGACTGCCATCGCATCCTTCAGTACTGTGGCTATTTAAGTTAAAATATGGGTTGTTTGATTTAAAAAAAACGGATTTTTCACATGAAGTCCATGCGGCCTTGGCTGGCTGTTTGAGCTGTAAAGCTTGTGCTTCTCAGTGTCCGGTACAAGTGGACATTCCGGATTTGAAAGCAAAATTTTATCAATATTACTACTTGCGGTATTTTCGGCCTTGGCGCGACTATTTGCTGCTAAGTCATGAATTTATGCTGCCTACTATCGGGAACTGGCCGCGGTTAACCAATCTCATGACGCACAATCCGTTGAGTCGCCTGATCCTTAAATATGGTTTTGGCTGGATAGATTTACCTAAGTTGTCTGCCCCTTCAGCACAGCGTCGGTTGCGAGATGAGCCAGTTTGGGCATGGGATGCCTCGCAGCTCGGAAGTTTATCGCCTCGAAATCGAAAGCAGTATGTTGTCGTCGTTCAAGATCCCTATACCACCTATTATGATGCATTGCTGGTGTCATCATTGGTGACTTTACTACAATTGGGTGGCTTTCAGGTGATTGTGCTGCCTTGCAAAGTTCATGGCAAAGCCATGCATGTGAAGGGTTTTCTAAAACAATTTGAGCGTGTTGCGCACCAACAAGCGCAAATGCTGCAACAATTTCAACAACTTAAAATTACCATGGTGGGCTTAGATCCGGCTATGGTACTGGCTTTACGCCAAGAATATCAAACGCTTCCCAATATTCCTACGTTTAAGGTGTTGTTGTTACAAGAGTGGCTGGTTTCAAACCTGTCGGCTTATTCGGCGTTGTTGCAACAGCGACGGCACCCGCAAACAGTCCATCTCACTTTGTTACAACACTGCACAGAAGCATCGGCCTTACCCGCATCTAAGGATTTGTGGCACCAAATCTTTACTCATTTTGGCTTAGACGTGACCATACCAGCCATCGGCTGTTGCGGTATGGCTGGCAGCTTTGGCCATGAGAAACAGAATCAAACTGTATCAAAGCAATTGTTTGCCTTGACTTGGCAGCCGTTGATGCAGCAGCCCGCTCATCAAGTGTTGGCGACAGGTTTCTCTTGCCGCAGTCAAACCAAACGGCTGTCTCCACATGCCGTGCAGCATCCGCTGATTCGATTGCTCGAACAATTAAATCCCACCAAAGTAGAGGCTGAATAACGGCAGTCTCGAAAGCAAAAAATCACATTAAAAGGAAAAACACATGAGTCATTCTAAAGAAAAAGCTGATATTATTTGGACATATACCGATGAAGCGCCGGCCTTGGCGACCCATTCGCTGCTGCCGATGGTGCAAGCCATTTTAGCCAGTATCCAAGTCTCGGTTGAGACCTTAGATATATCGCTCGCAGCCCGAATTTTGTCTCAATTTCCTGATTATCTGAGTGCTGATCAACGGGTCAGCGATGCTTTGGCTCAATTGGCTGAAATAGTCGTACAACCAGATGCCAACATTATCAAGCTGCCGAACATCAGTGCTTCGCTAACCCAACTTAAAGCTGCCATTAGCGAATTACAGCAACAAGGCTATGCGATACCAGATTATCCGGATAACGCAACGGATCCAAAAGCCATTTCGATTCGGCGGCGGTTCGATAAAATCAAAGGCAGCGCAGTGAATCCAGTGCTGCGAGAAGGTAACTCGGACAGACGGGTGGCACCAGCGGTGAAGCGCTATGCGCAGCAGCATCCGCATGCCATGCAACCTTGGTCAAAGCAAAGCAAAGCGCATGTGTCGTCGATGGTGAGTGGTGATTTTTATAGTACGGAAAAAGCCCTAACCTTGATGAAAGACGAACAGGTGCGGATTGTGCTGGACACGGGAGAGGAACAGCAGCTTCTTAAAGACAACCTGGCCTTGACTCAAGGAGATGTGGTGGATGCCTCCGTCATGCGGCGAGCCGCACTGATTGAGTTCTTCAACGAACAAATTGATGCTTGTCAGACGCAAAACGTGCTGTTTTCATTGCATCTGAAAGCCACCATGATGAAGGTTACGGATCCGATTGTGTTTGGTCATGCGGTCGCTGTTTTTTGTCAGCCTTGGTTTGAACAACATGCTGCAATTTTTGCTGAGTTAGGCGTGGATCCTCGAGAAGGCTTAGAAGCCTGTTTCAACAAAGTCAAAACCTTACCTGCGGCCGACCAGCAAGCTATTATGGACGATTATAAGGCGTTGCTGCAACAGCGGCCTGCGCTCGCTATGGTCGATTCGGATAAGGGCATCACCAACCTACATCGTTCTAATGATGTGATCGTAGATGCGTCCATGCCGGCTGCGATTCGAGATGGGGGGTGTATGTACAATGAGGCAGGAGAATTACAAGCGATGAAAGCAGTCATTCCTGATCGTACCTATGCCGGGGTCTACCAACAGACCATTGATTTTTGTCGGCAGCATGGCGCGTTTGATCCGAGTAAAATGGGCAATGTGGCCAATGTGGGGTTGATGGCCAACAAAGCCCAAGAGTACGGTTCGCATGATAAAACCTTTGAAATTCCAACAGCGGGCACGGTTCGTGTCTTGAATCAACAAGATGAAGTTTTGTTTGAGCATGAGGTTGCTGCTGGCGATATTTGGCGAATGTGTCGCGTTACCGATGCCGCAGTGACCGATTGGGTCAACTTAGCGGTGCAGAGAGTGCAACAGTCACAGACCCCTGCTATTTTTTGGCTCGACGATGAGCGTGCTCACGATGCGCAATTGATTAAAAAAGTGCATGCAGCGTTACAGAAACATCATCAAGACAATGTGTCGATACAAATCGATACGCCAGAGCGGGCGACGTTAGCCACCTTGAAAGCCATTCAAGCGGGTGACAACGTCATTGCGGTAACGGGCAATGTGTTACGTGATTACTTAACCGATTTGTTCCCAATTTTAGAGCTGGGTACCAGTGCCAAGATGTTGTCCATCGTGCCTTTAATGCAAGGTGGCGGCTTATTTGAAACAGGTGCTGGTGGCAGTGCACCTAAACATGTGCAACAGTTTTTACAGGAAGATTATTTGCGTTGGGATTCTTTAGGCGAGTTTTTGGCGTTAGGGGTGTCGCTGGAACACTTGGCTCGGGTTGGCTCTCAGCCACAAGCCGCGGTGTTGGCAGCAGCATTGGATAAGGGCGTGGCTCAGTTTTTAACCGAAAACAAGTCGCCCACTAGACGTATCGGAGGCATCGATAACCGTGGCAGCCATTTCTATTTTATTTGGTACTGGGTTCAAGCCATTGCGAACCAAACTCAAGATTTAGCCCTGGCTAAACGCTTCGAGCCCTTACACCATTTCTTTGATGAACATCAAACCGCCATTGAACATGAACTCAATCAAGTACAAGGTCAAGCTCGCGACATAGGTGGTTATTACCATCCTAAGGCAAACGAGGTCACGCAATATATGCGTCCTAGCCCTTTGCTGAATCGCGCGTTTGAGTTGTTGAGCGTCGAAGTCGCCGCACTTTAGCCGACTCAATCAAACCAACGAAGGCGCATCGAGCGCCTTTTTTGATCCGATCAAAATAAGCGTGTTATGGTTGACACTCGGTATCATCATCTAATTTGGCTTGGCTCAGTTCTTGGGTAAAGATAAGGCCGAGCTTAGCAAATTTACTCATTTTGGTGGTGGACGATAAGTTTGAAACGGTATCTTGGCGCGTGTGGATCTCGTTGAAAGGATCATCGGTGATGTGGTGATCAATGGGGAAGACGCTGGCGTAGTTTTGCTGGGTCCAACTGGCATGATCGGAACAAGCGTAGTGACAAGTGACATAATCGTATGTGATGTCGAGCACATCTTGATAATGGTCGACTAAACCGGTGACATAGTTGGTGAGTTGTTGATCAACATGGTCGTTGACGAAATAGATCTCATTGTCGATTTGACCACCACTGGTCATGTCCAATTGCAAGACAGCAACGACGTTGTGATTTTGTAGTCGATAACTGGTAGCGATGTCTTTTGAGCCCAGTAATCCGGCTTCTTCGCCTGCGTAGGCCATGAATTGAATGGTGCGTTCTGGTTGATTCAGCTCCGATAGCCAAATCCGCAGCACTTCGTTCATTACGGCGATGCCTGAAGCATTGTCATTGGCGCCTGGTGCTTGCATGACGCCGCTATTTAAGCAGTTTATACCATGACAAATAGAATCGAAGTGGCCGCCGATGATGATGATTTCATCGGGCTTGCTGGCACCTGTCAGGGTTGCTATCACGCTGGGTTGTAAAAAATTGGAATGGGTAAAGGTGGTGGCAGCCGCATAAGCTTGTTGGCTGGTGAGGTTATCCCATATATTTTTGAGCCAGAAAGCCGCATCGCGGCCGATGGTGCTGTTGTAATAGCGATTGGCATATTGCGTTGAGATGAGATTCACATCAGCATCGAGACGGCTTTGGTCGACTTGATCAAGACTTTCTAATATCAAGTTTGGCTCTACCACTGCGGGTAGCTTAAAACCTGCATCCCCAAATTTAAGTGGCGTAGCTGGCTCCTTGGCGCAAGCATCGAGTAACGAGGCGGTGTCCTCATCGATGGGTACACATGCGCTAAGCAATAAACACAATCCAAATGTGCGCCATGGTGACATTTGATGGCCTACTTTTTAACTATAAAGTTTCAATATAGCTTATTTTTTGAAGCGTCGATCGTACTTTTTTTGTTAGCTGTAGTGGAAATTTTCTGGTTTTATCCCAGTGGTCGATTTCATCGCTACGGTGGCCATTGGATGCACTGCCGGTGATTGCCATTTTTGATGTAGCTTTTGAATGATGGTGGCATACAACACGATATAGACATAACAGCCCATCGGTACCACAAAGCTGCTTTGGATACCCCAAGTATCGGCCAAGCCTCCCTGGATAACCGGGATAATAGCACCGCCGACAATGGCGGTACATAAGAGCCCTGATGCTTGACGGGTGCGCTCTTTGAGACCAAAAATAGCCATGGTAAAAATGGTGGGAAACATAATCGCGTTACACAAACCGACCAACAGCAGTGAGCCCACTGCCCACCAACCTTGACTTTGCATGCTGATAACCAACAAAGTGGTGGCCAATAAACTACAAATGCGAAGCACAATCTGTGCGGGAATAAACCGCATTAAATAGGCACCAAGGCAGCGACCAATTAAAGCACCGCCCCAATAGAAGGACAGCAACTGAGCGCTGGTGTGTTCGCTCAAGCCACCTAAGGCAGGGAGTGCGAAGTAGCTGATTAAAAAACTTCCGATGCTGACTTCAGCACCGACGTAACAAAAAATACCCAACACGCCTAGGCCTACGTGTGGAATACTTAAGACTGAGGTGATGGATGTATCGGTTGCTGAGGCGGTAATCGATTTGAGTTCAGGCAGTTCAATACAATGAAACAGCACCGCTACGAGCAACACCAAGCCACCTAAAATAAGGTAGGGTACATGAGCGCCTAAGTTGCCAAAGCCAGCCGCTATTGACAACATCAGCAAGGCGCCAAATTGAGGGCCGAGGGTGGTGCCTAGCGAATTACATGCCGCCGCAAATGTCAGGCGACTGGCAGCTTGGGTGGGATCGCCGCATGCTGCCATGTACGGATTGGCGCAGACTTGCATCAACGCAATTCCGGAAGCCAATACAAATAAGGCACCCAAAAAAATAGGGTATTGATGCAATTCCGCCGCAGGATAAAATAAAAAGCATCCACAAGCACAGATCAGCAAACCAATTTGCATGCTGCCTTTGTAACCCATGTAGCGAAGAAGCCAGCTGGATGGCATAGACATCACGAAGTACGCCATAAAAAAGCAAAACTGAATCAGCATACTCTCGGTGTACGATAACTGAAAATATACTTTAAGTTGCGGAATCAGTAGATCATTTAAAACGGTTATAAAGCCCCACAAAAAAAACAACGAGCTGAGGGCGAGCATAGGTCGGTTAAATCTAAATCGAGGAGGTTGCATCTCGGTTGAGGAGCGCACATGTGACGTTGTCATCGTGATCATGGCGAGCGACTCTCTTAGTTCATTTGATCTATATGTGTTGGTGATCATACAGGTTTGAAAGCATGAGGCAATATATTTCATTATCTTCAATTAAAGATGTCGTAAAATAACATAAATAAAAGATATATTTATCGCGTCTTTCTAAGAAATGATTGGTTTTGATCAAGTTTACTTTTAAAATTAAAAGGTAAATGAATGTTTTGTTTGATCAAAAAAACTGTTACTAAATTACAAATAAAAAATTTTTAATTTTTAAAAAATGACGCCAAAAACAAAAACCCTTACAAAGAAGGGTTTTTGTTGACATGTATATACTGGAGGTAAGTGATCCTTTGGAAAATCACTTACCCTTTATTTTAGGAGGTGTTGCTAAAAAATCAAATATAACGAGATGTTTTTAAATTTTTTTGTGATCCTGCTCGATAAAAATTGTTTGGCGTCAAAAATTGTTCAGGCAAAGCTGCTAAACGCTTGCTATTCTATGACTAAGGTTTTTCAACACATGATGTGTTACAGGGCACTAGGATATCCCCCTATGAAAACGTCAAGCATCTTTGAAATAAGCAATCTTCGCCAAATAACGCCAGCGATGTTGTTGCAAGCTTTGCCCGTGAGCTTGTTGTTCGCCACCGATTTATTGGATTTGTATTTTATCAGTTTTTTGGGTGAAGATGCGGTGGCTGCGGCCATTGGCTATGGATCAGTGGTGTTGTTTATGGTGACCTCGCTGTCACTGGCTTTGTCATGGCAGTTGGTCATTTTGCTGACCAAAGCAGTGGAGCAGCCCTTCAATCACGTGAAGCAAACCATGCTGGTTTACACCTGTGGTATTGGCGCGATTGGTGTGGTATTAATGGGGCTGCTCTGGGCTGCGGTCGAGCCGATTTTTGTTTTTTTTGGTGCAACCGATGAGATTCTGGCGCAAGCGTTGGCCTACATCATGCCCATGATTTGGAGCACGCCACTGGTGTTGGTGAGCTTCGCATTGGTGGCGATTTTAAAAAGCATTGATGACATGAAGATGCTGATGCAAAGTTTGATGTTGGTCAGTTTGGTTCACTTGATCTTAGAGCCGATTTTCATTTTTTCGGGCTCAATGGGCGTGGCAGGTGCCGCTTGGGCAGCAGTGACAGGTCGGGTATTGTTGCTGTTGTTGTTGGCACAGCGGGTGTTTCAACATCATGCTCTGTGGACCAAATTGGAGACGAGGTGGTTACGTGCGTACGCCCAAGATTTTGTGCACCAGATGAGTCCGGCATTGTTGATAAGCTGCTTAATGCCTATAGGGCATTTAATTTTAACGCATGTCATTGCAGGATTAGGCAGTGCTAATTTAGCTGTATGGGCGTTAATTTATCGGTTAATTCCATTGGTCTTTGTGTTGTTTTTTACTCAAATTGGCGTGAATCATCGGCTCACGCATCAATATTATAGGCAGGGTTTTTGTCGACAAATTCGACGTTTATTGCAGCTCAATATTATGCTGATGGCTTTGTATACAATGGTTGCGATGGCAGTGCTCAATGTCATGGCTCCACGGATAACCACTTGGTTTCACCTATCAACCACTGCTGCCGATACGTTGGTGTTCTTTTGTCGTTATCTGACGCCATCGCTGTTTTTTATGGGATTGTTGTTACTGGCTTATTCGGTGTTTAATGGGTTGCAGCGTTCCAGTCTATCGACTGTATTTAGCATTGCCTATGCCACCGTGGGCGTCGTTCCTGGCGTCTATGTTGGCTTATTGCTTTATGGCATGAAAGGTGTTCTGTTAGCCTATGCACTGGGTACCTGCTTGTTTGCATTATTGGCGATTGGCGTGGTGTATTATTTATTGAACCTACTGGAAAAGTTACCGGTGATTCATACGAACGAATATAAGTTGATGTTGCATAGCCCGTATCATCAATATGGCGCCTCAGCGCACGTGATGTTAGGGCAAGGTTTTAATGAAGACGGCGCTTGGTTGTTTGATCCAAACGCCCCCCAAACATCAAATTAGGCGGCTGGTTCAGGCGCATTAAAAGACATCACTTTGACCTTCTCGGGAATGCTTAAAGGTGCTTCAGTATATTGTTGAATCACCTCGATGCTGACATCAGCAGCACGTTCGAGCAGATGAAACGCACCGTCATGAAGTTCAAAGTAACCAAAGTTGGTGACGACTTTTTGAATGCAGCCAACACCAGTTAAAGGTAGGGTGCATTGGTTGAGCAACTTAGCGTTACCTTGTTTGTCTGTATGCATCATCGTGACCACGATGTTGTTGGCACTTGCCACCAAATCCATCGCACCGCCCATCCCTTTGACCATTTTATTGGGAATCATCCATGAAGCAATGTTGCCGGCGACATCGACTTCAAAAGCGCCCAATATCGTCCAATCAATATGGCCGCCTCGTATCATAGCAAAACTTTCTGCTGATGAAAAAAATGACGCTCCAGGAATTGCGGTAATCGTTTGTTTGCCAGCGTTGATTAAATCAGGATCCAGTTCATCAGGGGTAGGGAAGGCACCCATGCCCAATAAACCATTTTCAGATTGAAACATCACCTGCATGGAGGTAGGGACATAGTTCGCTACCAGTGTAGGAATGCCGATACCTAGATTGACATAATCGCCATCTTGTAACAGGGTGGCACAGCGTTGTGCCATTTGCTCGCGGGTAAGTGCCATTAGCTGACCTCTTGGACGGTTCGTTGTTCAATGCGCTTTTCAAAAACACCTTGAATGATGCGGTTGACATAAATGCCCGGTGTTTGGATATGGTCTGGATCCAAAGTCCCTACGGGCACAATTTCTTCTACCTCAGCAATGGTGATTTTACCCGCAGTGGCCATCATTGGATTAAAGTTGGCGGCAGTTTTTCGGTAAACTAGATTGCCCATGGCATCGCCTTTATAGGCTTTAATTAAGGCAAAATCAGCGCTCAGCGCTTCTTCTAACACATAATATTTGTCACCAAATTGGCGAGTTTCTTTGCCAGCGGCGATTGGTGTACCAAATCCTGTGGGCGTAAAAAAAGCAGGAATACCGGCGCCGCCTGCACGAATTTTTTCGGCGAGCGTCCCTTGAGGTGTGAGCTCAACTTTGAGTTCACCACGCAACATTTGTTGTTCAAACAGAGCGTTCTCACCCACATACGACGCAATCATGGTTTGTATTTGTTGATTTTTTAGCAACAGTCCCAAACCAAAGTCATCGACACCTGCATTGTTGGAAATGCAGGTTAAGTGATGAATCGGCATCGCCGCGAGTCGGTTAATCAAGCCTTCTGGGATCCCACATAAGCCAAAGCCGCCGACCATTAAGGTCGCATGGCTAGGCACATCGGCTAGAATGCTGGCGTAGTCCGAATAGATTTTTTGTTTATTGGGCATGGCAATTCCTATCGGTGTTGGTTTGACTGAGTAGCGCATTGGCCACATTGGATTGATTGCCGCGGTTGAGATGACGGCAGATAAAATCACCTACTTGAACGAGCTGATTTAAGTCTATACCGGTGTCGATACCCTGTCCCTGTAAAAAATACACCAGATCTTCGGTGGGTAAATTACCAGAGGCACCAGGCGCAAAGGGACAGCCACCTAAGCCTGCTACCGAACTGTCAAAGGTGTGTACACCAAGTTCGAGACAAGCTTGAATGTTGGCCAACGCCTGGCCATAGGTGTTGTGAAAATGTAGGGCGATTGCTGAGGTCGGTATTTGACGGCTGACCGCGGCGACTAGTGTTTGTGCTGCGACAGCGGTACCGATGCCGATGGTATCGCCTAAGCTGATTTGATAGCAGCCCATATCATAGAGCTGTTTAGCCAGTTGACTGACGGTTTCTGGTAGCACGGAACCGCTATAAGGACATCCTAACACACATGAGATATAGCCACGTACTGCTAGCCCTTGGTCGGTTGCAGTTTGAATCAGTGATTCATAATGACGCAGTGCCGATTCAGTGGTTTGATTCAAATTTTTTTGATTAAAAGGATCGGTGGCGGCGATAAAAATAGCCACTTCCGTTACTTTCACAGCCAGCGCTTGGGTGAGCCCTTGCTGATTGGGAATCAGGGCACTGTAGGTGGTGGTAGGCACCCGTTCAATTTGTTGCAACACCGCCGTTGAATCGGCCATTTGCGGCACCCATTTAGGAGACACAAAACTGCCTGCTTCAATGTGGCGTAGGCCAGTAGCAGAAAGCTTATTGATAAAGGCAACGCGGGTAGCTATATCGAGTGGCGGTTCATTTTGCAGACCATCGCGTGCTCCTACTTCAACGATATGAGCTTGCTGTTTGTTCATGCGTCTAGTGCCTCTAGATCAATCAATTTACTGCCATCATGAACCTGTTCCCCTTCATGAAAATAAAATTTTTGAACATAACCGTCGAAGGGGGCTTTAATGGTGTATTGCATTTTCATGGCTTCCAAAATGAGCAAATGATCGCCTGCTTTCACCCGATGGCCTGTTTTTACCAAATGAGAGATGATGGTGCCGTTCATGGGTGCGGTGAGTAGATCATTGGCTTCAGCTTGCTGAGTGGATTGGTATTGATAGCGCTTGAACACATAGGTTTGCTGGGTGAGGGTGACGTAAATCTCTTGTTTGTTCTGAATGAAGTGGACGCTAATGGGGTTGCCGTTGGTGAAAACGCGCCAGCCAGTTGTCGTCGCTACGCCTGTGTACTGTGTCTTAGTAGCGATGTCTAAAATACCGTCGGGGATGATTTGATAGTCAAGTGTATACTGTTTTTGTGCTAGATCGATGAGTTGTAACCGTTGACGAGGGGGTAAATTAAGTTGCCAGTTTGGTAACAAATGCCATGGGTCAACGGTAGGCTGTGCTTGCAAGCGCTGATACAAGGCACAGAACCAAGCTGCCATTTGGGGCTGTCGAGAAGCTGCTTTGAGATCAAGGTTGTCTGCAATAAAATCAGTATTCAATGGGAGCTGTCGAAAAGCTGAACTTTGCAATATACCACATAAATAAGCGATGTTGTGGGTGCAGCCTACGATCTGATACGCCGCCAAGGCTTGGCTGAGGCGTTGTCTTGCTTGCTCACGAGTTTCCCCCCAAGCCACTACTTTTGACAACATGGGATCATAATAGCTGGTGATGGTGTCACCTTGATTGAGACTGGACTCGATCCGGATAAAATCGAGTTTGGGTTCATCTAGGCTTAAAATCTGTCCGGTACCAGGTAGAAAGTCCCGCTGCGGATCTTCGGCATAGATCCGCGCTTCGATGGCGTGACCGTGTAAATCCGGCGGCTGGGTGGCCCAAGGTATGGATTCACCGTTGGCGATGCGAATTTGCCAAGCGACCAAATCCAGATCATAGATCATTTCT
>JADHND010000033.1 GCA_016779685.1 Shewanellaceae bacterium
TGGTTTTCACCGTCACCTCCTGGATTATTGGCTAAGAGTCTAACCGCTATTTTCGGTGTCATACAGCGCAAATAGCTCAGACACCTTGAATCGTTTGCTCCCCGAACGGCTGATTTGGCGTTGAACCTGAACAGTATGTAGAATCGCCCCTCGATACAACTCTCTAACCAAAACCGTATCATGATTGCTCATCAAAATGGGGATCTTAAGCTGTGAAGCGCTTTCACGAGCCAAGCCTGCTAAAGTGGCTTGATCATCTAAGTCAAATACATTCTTGGCATAACTGGTAAAATTTGCGGTATGAGATAAGGGAACATAGGGTGGATCGCAGTACACTGCATCACCCGGTCTTAAGCAAGTAAACACCTGTCGATAATCTGTACAGATAAAAGTCGCGCGTTGAGCTTTTTCTGCAAAAAACCATAACTCTTTTTCAGGAAAATAAGGCTTTTTATAGCGTCCAAAAGGAACATTAAAAATTCCACTTTGATTATATCGACATAAGCCGTTGTATCCAAATCGGTTTAAATACAAAAAATACAAGGAACGTTGAAAAGGATTTTGAGCATCATTAAAGGCTTTTCTATGACGTAAATAAACCTCTTGTACATTGTTTGAGGCATCAAAAAAACGGCGAGCCTGCGTGATATATTCATCTGGCTGTGTTTGTAAAATTTTATACAAATTAATCAAATCTTGATTAATATCACACAGAAGGTATTCTGGGTAGTCTGTATTCAAAAAAACCGAACCCGCTCCAATAAAAGGCTCAACTAAACGATCAGCCTCAGGCAACAATCGCTGGATTGAGTTCATTAATCTGTATTTACCACCCGCCCACTTTAAAAAAGCTCTGTGCTTAATCACAATGAAACCAATTTATTTTCGACAAACGTCTATTGTACCCTGTCTACATTGAAATAACATGATTAATTGCCAACGGCTCAATATTATCTCTATCTATCTGATGCCATTGTCGAATCCATGCGGTGCCTTCAAGGTTTAGCTGGTTTAAAGATTCAAGCGCTTGTTCTTTCAATTCATATTGTCCCAGCAAGAGAATAAAATCTTGTTTTCTTTTGAATATATACAAATCTGAGCGCCGCTCTAACTGTTGTAGAGTGCTCTTAAGAGAAGACAAGTGCTTAACAGCCGCTATTTGGATGGTAAAGCCTCGATGGGGTGTTTTTTTTTTAAAGGTTCAACATGTATTAATACCGGAGATTGCTGATCCTCTAACCGAGTCTCAACTTTGGCAACGACTGTTGGCAACTCAGAAGGTATGTACACTTCATTGCCATCAGAAGACCACATCCAAAAACCAATCAATATGAACAGCACCAAAATAAACAGCCCCAGCATGACCATCATTAACCAATTGTTTTGATCTTGCAAGGATTCTGGATTATGCAACACTTCTTGAAGCAAAGATGCAACTTCAGCAGGTTTGCCAGATTGACGGGATAAGTAGCTTTGAATCAGTTCAACTGAGACAACAGGTTTCTTGGTTGTTCGTTCTAATAACCTCCAGTAAAGATCACATCTCTCTTTATAGCTCAAGGAAGGCAATACAAAATTCAGCATCATACTCTGATACTTTGGTGGCAATCTTTTTTTAAATTCTTGAAGGTTTTGTTCATTGACCACAATCATCAGACGCAAACGTATCCCATGCGACTGCAAATGCGATAAGACTAGAATTTCTTGTAAAATATCATCGCTCAGTAAATCAGCATCATCGAGCAACAGTAGCATGGATTGAGATCGCCCGTTGGATAGGCGAATCAAGGTATCGGTCATGATCTCATCAGTATCAAAGAGAGGATCTCGAAAAAACTGAGTAACAATTTTATAGCGTATTTCGGCCAAGGTGGCTTGTTTAGGACATGTGATTAAAGCATGATTATAAGTATCGAGCTTTTCAAATGTAGACAAAGCAACCGTTGTTTTACCTGAGCCTTCCGTGCCAGACAAAACAACCACCCCATCACCGTAATTCAGATTATGAATTAATCTTGCAAGGACATCTTCTTGAGATAGTAGCAATGATGACTGACTCATATAAGCTCTTTTTTAACACAACAATTAATCCACGAGAGCACTCTCATGACAAGAGATCACCACCTTATTAATCAGGTTTGAACTCACTTTATATACAAGTTTAGCTTTACCTATGCCATCAAGCAAAATAAAACAGGGATCGGTCGAGGAATTTTTTTTATCTCGCGCCATCAAATCCCGCAACGGTCGTATCGAGATGGGCTCAAACAATTTGACTGGTAAACTCAAGTTGATAAGCAGCTGTTCAATTCGAAGACATTCCGATGATGAAAGATACCCTAACTCATTTGACATGCGTGATGCCATAACCATACCAAGAGATACCGCTTCTCCATGCAAATAGAGACTATATTCAGAGGCCGCTTCAAGCGCATGGCCAAATGTATGACCAAAATTGAGAAGCCTTCGTACTCCGTGGTCATGTTCATCCTGCGCCACAATACCTGCTTTAATCTCACAGCAATGCTGAATCAAGTACATGAGTGCAACTTGATCACGCGCTCTAATTTTATGCGTGTTCTGTTCTATCCATTCAAAAAAATGAGCATCTTGAATAAGACCATACTTTACAACCTCAGCCAGTCCTGCAATATAGGCTCGCTCAGGTAAGGTCAATAAAACTTCATAAAAAATACCCACGGCCGTTGGTTGATAAACTGCACCCATCATATTCTTTCCCAAAACATGATTAATCCCTGTTTTGCCCCCAATACTGGAATCAACTTGAGCCAATAAAGTGGTCGGAATATGAATATAAGGCACACCACGACAATAGGTTGCGGCAACAAAACCAGTCAAGTCACCAATGACGCCGCCACCAAGACCAATGAGTGTCGTATCTCGGTGATAATGGTTCTCAATGAGATATTTGATAATGGCTTCATAATGAGTAAGAGATTTTGCCTGTTCCCCATCGGGCACGTAATAAGTTTCAACCACATGGGTAGATGGCAACGTGCGGACAAATTTTTCTAAAAACAAATTAGCCACTTCTGCATTGGTAATGATGAGGATTTGGCGCTGTACATGATGGCGAATCCAATTTTCGCCATGTTTCATGTCGTTTTGAAAATAGACAGAGTACTGCCTGTCTCGAAGCGAGACAACGGTTTGATTCATGCCACTCAACAGAAGCTCTCGGTTTAAAAGTCTAATTTATCAATAATATGACTTGCTACCACTTTTGCACTTTGGTCATCTGTACGAATAATCACATCCGCTATTTCTTCATAATACGGATTGCGCACAACAGCTAAATGCTCCAAAACCTCTCTAGGGTTATCAACCTGCAACAAGGGGCGGCGCTTATCTTTTTGTGTGCGCACAACCTGCTTATCAATGGTGGTGTCTAAATAAACAACGATACCACGAGCAGACAGACGATTTCTCACCTCTCTACTTTCTACAGAACCACCGCCAGTCGCCAAGACAATGCCTTGCTTTTCACTCAGCTCATCAATAACACCTGACTCCCGCAGCCGAAAACCATCTTCGCCTTCGACATCAAAGACCCATGATATGTCAGCGCCTGTCCGCTGCTCAATTTC
The DNA here is from genome assembly GCA_016779685.1 of Shewanellaceae bacterium. Lineage (GTDB taxonomy): Bacteria > Pseudomonadota > Gammaproteobacteria > Enterobacterales > Shewanellaceae > UBA2521. The sequence continues at coordinate 3,609 of JADHND010000033.1, forward strand.
CTGATCAGAATCAAAGAAATCAAGATGGAGCATCTTAGCCAAATGACGACCAATGGTACTTTTGCCTGCACCTACAGGACCTACTAAAAATATATTACGCTTCTCAGTCATTGCTCTACGTCTGAATTTTGAAATTTACAACTTGTCGATAATCTTGATATCGACCCACAGAATTTGACATCTTGTCCCAGTCATATGCTGGGCTTTCCTAAATACTTTTAAATGCGAGCTTCTGGTTTACCAAAGAGGCTAAGCATTAGCTGCAAAAAATGACTTTTAAGCAGACTTAACGCGGGCGGCACATACCATGCTTGCATTGTATTTACCAGCATTACGATGAGGTCTTCTATATTAGAATAGACCTATTTGTGCCAGTTTTCTGCTTTTTAACCCACATCTTATAAACCATAAAGGATTTCTTTAAACGATGCCTGATAGCTTAACAGTTGATTATCTCAAGTAGTCGCCCCTTTTGGCAAGTAATTATCAAAAAAATGTTCTTATTTAGGTGCAAAACCAGCTAAATACTCAATAATAGCTAACTTTAGGCTGTTCGCCTATAAGCAATTGGAAATCACCGTAGTGATCAGACGTATTAATACAGCACTTATACTCCATACTCAACAAGTTTTCTGCTATTTTTCAAATTTGATGTACTAAACTTTATCTTAATACCATACCCATACTCGACACTAACTACACTTTAATGCTTCTTTGAATCACAACACAGTCAATGTATAATAAAGAGCTCATGCTGGAATTGGAATTGATAAGATGAACATTAGAAAAATAATAGCATTTCTCATTTTTACCTGCTTTCTAGGTGTCTTCTTTATTGGCTGTATCTATATCTATGTTCAACCTCAATTACCAGATGTATCTAAACTTAAAGATGTTCAGTTAAATGCTCCCCTTACTGTTTACAGCGAAGACGGAAAAGTACTCTCACAATTTGGCGAAAAAAGACGTATCCCTCTAACCATTGAGGATATTCCACAAACCATGATTGATGCTTTCATCGCGACCGAAGATTCTCGCTTTTATGAACACAATGGCGTCGACCCTATTGGTATTTTACGTGCCGCATTGGTCTTAATTGCCACAGGTAAAAAAAGCCAAGGGGCTTCCACCATTACCATGCAAGTTGCGCGTAATTTTTTTCTATCCCGGGAAAAAACGTATATTCGTAAGATAAAAGAAATTTTTGTTGCGCTCCACATTGAACAAACCTTAGAAAAAAACGATATTTTAGAATTGTATTTTAATCGAAGTTTCTTCGGGCATCGCGCTTATGGCGTCGGTGCCGCAGCTCAGGTTTACTATGGCAAAGATGTTAAGGAACTAACCTTACCTGAAACAGCCATGATCGCAGGCCTACCTCAATCACCATCTATCGCCAATCCCATTCGCAATCCCGAACGTGCGATGAAAAGAAGAAATGTGGTTTTGATGCGGATGCTGGAGATGGGATTCATTCAACAGCAGGCCTACGACAATGCTATTAACGCACCCGTTTCGGCGACTTACCATCGCCACAATGTAGACTTTTATGCACCTTATATCGCAGAAATGGCACGCACTTATTTAGTCGATAAGTTTGGTAAGGAAGTTGCCTATTCAGGTGGCTACTCCATCTACACGACCATTGATTCAAACATGCAATACCATGCTCAACAAGCCCTCAAAAACAACATATTTGCATACGATGAGCGTCATGGGTATCGAGGTGAACTTGAAAAGTTATGGTCGAATGAAGCACCATGGTCTGTTGAGAAAATCGTCGAGTATCTAGCCGATATTCCGAATGAACAACAACTGAAGCCTGCGGTGGTCACAAAAGTATCTAAACGCTCGGCTAAAGTTGTTGCTAGAACAGGAGAAACCATCACTTTACCTTGGGAAGGTATCAGTTGGGCTAGAAAGTATATTTCAGATACAATTCAAGGCGAACACGTCACCAATGCTCAATCCGTCTTATCTGCTGGAGATTTAATCTGGATTCGTCTCAATGAAACCAAGAAAATATGGCAGCTATCCCAACCCCCTGAAGTCACTGGCGCAATCGTTTCCATTGCACCTTACGATGGCAGCATTAAAGCCTTAGTCGGGGGATATAACTTTAACCAGAGCCAATATAATCGAGCGATTCAAGCCGAACGACAAATTGGCTCCAATATCAAACCTTTTATCTATGCTGCCGCACTTGAGAAAGGCAAAACCTTAGCCAGCCTATTTAACAATGCCCCAATTAATCAGTGGGATCAACGTCAAGGCATCGCTTGGCGCCCTAAAAACTCACCAGATGTTTATACGGGGCCGACTCGAATGCGGCTTGCATTGGGTAAATCGATCAATGTAATCTCAGTTCGGCTGATGCGTGAGGTCGGCTTAAATGAAACTATCAATGAACTCATTAAATTTGGCTTTAAAAAAGAATCCATACCCCGAAACGAGTCACTCGCCTTAGGATCTGGTTCCGTAACCCCCCTTGAGGTGGCTCGGGCTTACTCAGTGTTTGCAAACAAAGGCTTTTTGATAGAACCTTACTTTATTAACTATATTTTAGACGCGGATGGCAATCATGTCATGCAATCATCTCCGCGCGTTGCTTGCTCTAATTGCGCCGATGCTTTAGAGCCCAATAACGACCTAATGGCCCCAGCTGTTCAAGCTTTCTGCCCACTCCCTAAGGAACGCTTGGCTACTCGTGTTTTAGACTCAGCCATTGCATTTTTAATTACCGATGCAATGAGCAGCGTGATCTGGGGTGGCGGCAATTGGAAACATGATACGGGATGGACTGGCACAGCATGGCGAGCTGCGCGCACCATTAAGCGCCGGGATATCTACGGCAAAACTGGCACCACTAATGAATCTAAAGACTCATGGTTCTCCGGCTTTTCACCTTACCTAACAACCACTGCATGGGTTGGTTTTGATGACAATCAACGTCAATTAGGCTCTGTCTCTGCCAATAAAAATTTTAAAAATCAAATTGTAGGTGCAGAATCTGGCGCAAAAACTGCCGGGCCTATGTGGAATGAATTTATGAAAAATGTCCTCAAGCCTTTTCCTGAACGCACCAGAATACCGCCGCAAAATATCATTTCTGTGCGCATCGACCGAACAACTGGCTTGCTCAGCCGTCGTGCCGATCACACCAGTCGCTTTGAATACTTCATCGAAGGTACTGAACCAACCTCATTTACTTCTGCTGGCTCAACAACCATCGATGATGACTTTACTATCAGTGAAGATGAGGCTATTTTTGACTAAACTGACAGTAGCCATTGGATGTCTACACAATAGAAGCCCCTTTGCCAACGTATAAATTTGAGCTAAGTCTTTAATTTGTGTTAAAATAATGGATGGCTTGGCTGTCGAAACCAAACCGATGGCCTCAACACTTATGATTCAATACGGGTTCCCTCACCCCGAAGCTATTAAAAAGGTACAACAATGTTTACAAACAACACAGCTTGCAACCGAATACTTGGTTGCATTATCAGCTTTCACGTCTTTATTATTGCGTTAAGTAATTATTTAGTTCAATTCCCCTTTCAAATATTTAATTTGCACAATACCTGGGGCGCATTTAGCTTTCCATTTGTCTACTTAGCAACCGATCTAACCGTGCGCATATACGGCCGTCAAATGGCCAGAAAAATTATCATGATAAGTATGGTTCCAGCGCTATTTATATCCTACTTTATCACTGTTCTCTTTGAACAAGGCCATTATCAAGGAATGAGCCAATTAAGTGAGTTTGATGTGTTTGCATTTAGGATCGCTTTTGCAAGCTTTATGGCTTATTGCTTGGGGCAAATAATGGATATTGTTGTATTTGCAAAACTGCGTCGCACTGAAAAGTGGTGGGTTGCACCCACCAGCTCAAATGTTGTGGCCGCTTTTTTCGATACTCTGATTTTTTTTAGCATCGCATTTTTTCAAAGTTCGGATGCATATATGGCTGAGTTTTGGCCAACAATTGCATTCAGTGATTATGGCTTTAAATTACTTATAGGACTTATCTTTTTTATTCCAGCATACGGCGCCTTCCTCAAACTGCTCTCGAATATAATAGCGCCTAATCGACAGCAAAATTTTGTGGTCAATTAACTTGCCATTGTAAATGAAAACAATTATCATTTGTATGTGCTGTTCATTGATGTCTTTTTTTGATCAGTACACGCTCACTAAGACTTTGCCAGATATCATCCATCTGGCTTTTTTTTTGCCCCTTGTCAGACGCTTGGATAAGCTACATTTTGACGCATTGGCTAAAAAAATCCACAACCATTAAAAGCTTAAAAGATCAACTAAAAACTTAAAAAATAAAATAAAACATTGTTTTTAATAGTTTTATTTTATTCAATTTATTTTTTCTTTTTCAAGATGAATTTAAACCACAAAGTTATCCACAGTTTCTTACTGTCTATTGATCAAAAAAAACACACATTAAGTGTGTTTTTTCAAAGCTGCTTACTATGACTGAGTCGACGCTTTTGGCTTCGATAACATCGTATTGGTGCTTTTTTTAGACAGATACAGAATCAACTTGGTCAGTTCCTCGTAACTTTTAACACTTTCATTCTTAATTAAATATTTTTCATTGACAACAAAAGCGGGCACACCTTTAATTTTAGACTTTTTAGCTTTAAAATGCATTTGAGCCACTTTCGTATTCACAATAAACGCATTGATGTTTGCATCATACTCTTGTTCATTCACGCCATGTTTCAAAAAAAATTGCTTTAACGCATTCTGCCGGCTAAATTGCTGAGGGTCTGCCTTACAAGCCTCAAACAGCAATGGTTTTATTTTTTTATCAACATTCAATTGATATGACAAGGCATAAGCCTTTGACAGCGATGCGCCTAAAGCGCCGCCTATAAAATCAACGTGATGCTGCTCAAAAACGACATTACTTGCAGAAAGTGCGGTGGCTAATGTGGGTATGTAATTTTTTTCAAAGTTGTAACAATGTGGACATAAAAAAGAAAAATACTCGGTCACTTTAGGTTTAGTCACAGGGCTAACATTATAATTGATGATTTCATAGTGCGTATCTAGTTTAAACTGACTAGCATAGCTATGCTGAATGAAACATAGCAACATAACAAAAAGTATCTTTTTCATAAAAAACATTCCTTAATTGCGGTTAAAAAAGTGAAGCTTGTGCTCTGAATCTATATTGCTTGGTTTATAAACCTGATTTAGTGAGGTCTTCATGAGCTGTACTGATTGGAATCAACCGTTTAGGGGCTGAAGCCTGAGATTGTTTTTGATAGTTGTCCATAATCTGTTGAATCAATTCATCCTTCTCACTCCACATCGAATTGAGCCACTTCTGAAAATTCACTCGTTTATTAACATCAGAAAGATACGCGGCATAATCAACTACAGGGACATCTAAAGTTTCAATATGAACCACAATCTTGTCTAATCGACCCATCAAAAATGAAAATAAGATATTTTCTTGCTGATGATGCGAAGGATATACCAAAGTCACATTCAACAATTTATCAAACTGATTATCTAAAGCACCTAAGGTCAGTGCAATTCCACCTGATTTAGGTTTTAACAAATGTTTGTAAGGAGAATTTTTATTTTTTTTCTTCGTAAAACGCCCACCTTCAAGAAAGTTAATAACTGTGGTAGGGAATTGCTTAAAATGCTGACACGCTTTCTGAGTCGAAACCAAGCTATCATTCTTTATTTTCTTTTTTTTACGCATTTGAGTAGGGCTGTAACGCCTAACGAAAGCCATGCCTAAAGCCCAGCAAGCAATTCCTAAAAATGGCACATACAGCAACTCTCTTTTCAAGAAATACTTAGCTGGCGGGATTTTGTCTTGAAAAACATAGGATAATACAGCAATATCAAATCCACTCATATGATTACAAACCAACAGATACCACTTGTCTTTGCTTAATCCCTCAAGCCCTCGAACTTCTAATTTGGGACGGCTGATTAGGTTCATAATAAAACGATTGCCTCGTTGCCAAAACGACATCCCAACTGATAAACGCTTCGCCAATTTATGCTTTAGCTTAGTACCAGGCATCAAAAACCATATCAACTTCATCGGGACAACATATAAGGCGCTTATGATAGTGGTTAAGATTAATGTGGTACAACCTATCACAAAGGTGAAGATTGCAGGCATGAAGTTAAACATGTGAAGCTTTCCTGTATTGATTTTTTAATTCATCTAAAAGGCTGTCTTTTTTCAACCAAAGCTTATTAATCCATTTTTGAAATGTAAGCTTAAATAAAGGTTCATTATAATCACCTATTAGATGATTTTCTACCTCAATCAGCTGCACATCGATCACAACCTGATGAACTTGACCACTAAGAAGCTGATAAAAAGTTGGACGCCCTCCCGGGTAATATAAGGTTACATCAAGTATATATTTAAGCTTCGGAGAGAGGCCAGCCACAGCTAAAGCACAACCACCAGCTTTAGGCATCAACAGATGATTATAATCATCGGTTTTCTTATGCCCTTGAAAACGAGTTCCTTCAACAAAATTCAATACGCTAACAGGCTTATGCCGAAATTTTTGGCAAGCGGCTATCGTCGTTGCCTTATCTTGTTTAGCTAAACTCGGATTGTTTTTAATTTTAGCCTGACTATGTCGTTGCATAAAAGGAAAGTCCAATGCCCACCATGCTAAACCTAAAAATGGCACTAGCAGCAACTCTTTTTTTAAAAAGAATTTTAAAAACGGAATTTTTTTATAAAAATATTTTTGCAGTACGACGATATCAACCCATGATTGATGATTGGCAACGATTAAATACCACTCATCTTGATCATACTTGGGCTCATCATGCACTTGAATTGTAGCTAAGTTTAAGGAACGCTGGTAAACATTGTTCACAGATACCCAACTGCGAGCGCAGCATTCGATGATGTTATCACTTATGCCTCGCAGCCACTCTAGAGGAATGCATTTGATAATGCCAAAAACAATAACGGGAATGCAAAAAAAAATGGTGTTAACAGTAACCACTGAAAAAGACAGCAAGAATAGAATTATTCTATTGATTTTAAACATAAATAAGCCTCTTAAAAAAGCAATTATACGATTTTAAGAGGCAATTTACAACGCATGTTTTAATGAGCTTGTTCCCAAGAATCAGCAATGCCAATATCCACAATAAGAGGCACATTTAATGACACAGACTCTGTCATTAAACGTTTTACCTCCTGGCGTGCACTTTCAATATGCGACTTGTGAACCTCGAAAACCAATTCATCATGCACTTGCATCAACATATGCACATTTGGCTGTGCTTGCAACCATTTAGACACCTCAATCATAGCGATTTTAATAATATCCGCGGCACTTCCTTGCATCGGTGCATTGATTGCAGCACGTTTTGCCGCTTCTCGACGTTGATGATTCGCTGCCCTAATATCAGGTAAATACAAACGACGTCCATATATGGTTTCGATAAAACCCTTATCTTCTGCTTGGCGGCGAGTATTTTCCATGTAGACTGCTACTTGAGGGTAGCGCTTAAAATAAGTATCTATATAGCTGTGCGCTTCGTACCTTGCAATATCCAGTTGTTGACTCAAACCATATGCTGACATACCATAAATTAATCCAAAATTGACCGCTTTAGCGCGCCGACGCTGATCTTGTGTGACATCGGCAAAGGCAACGTTAAAGACCTCCGCTGCCGTTGCTTGGTGAATATCTTTATTTGCACCAAAGGCCTCAAGCAGGCCAGAGTCCTCCGATAGGTGTGCCATAATTCTCAATTCAATTTGAGAGTAATCAGCAGCTAAAATAACATGGTTATCACGGGCAACAAACGCATTACGAATGCGGCGCCCCTCTTGAGTACGAACGGGGATATTCTGTAGGTTTGGTTCACTTGAAGACAAACGACCTGTGGTGGTCACTGCTTGGTGATAATGAGTATGTAACCGTCCCGTTTTAGCATCGATCATCATCGGTAACTTATCTAAATAAGTGTTTTTAAGCTTGCTTAGACTTCGATGCACTAAAATCACATTCGGCAACTCATGATCCAATGCCAGATCCGTTAAGACATCTTCTGCTGTTGATGGTTCCCCTTTGGGGGTTTTCCTAAGAATAGGATATTGTAATTTGTTAAAAAAAACATATCGCAACTGTTTAGTTGAGTTTAGATTGAACTGCTCACCGGCCATAACGTAAGCTTCTTTTTCCAAGTCTTCTAATTGATAAGCCAGTTCTTCAGACTGATCCAGCAACTGTGTTTTATCTAGCATTACACCAGCACGCTCCATTTCACATAAGACCGACAACAATGGCAGTTCAATCTCATTAAATAAAGTTTGCAGTGAAGGTGTTTGAGCCAACATAGGTGACAACGCATGGTACAGTTGCAGTGTGATATCCGCATTTTCGCAAGCATAGTCTGT
>JADHND010000034.1 GCA_016779685.1 Shewanellaceae bacterium
GGGATTTATTTTAATGTTGTTTGTATGTGGATTTTTAGGCAATATTTTGATCGGAGGCATCACATTTTCATCGCACAGTATTGAATTTAAATTTGATAAATTAAGTCCTTTACGTGGGTTTAAGCGTATGTTCGGGGCGCAGGGATTGATTGAGCTGGTCAAGAGCCTTGCCAAGGTTATTTTAATCATCGCTGTGGTGGGCTTGTTATTATATGTCTATGCGGATGAAATTTTATACTTATCTCATGAAGTCTTTGATCTGAGTGTGAAACATGCATTGTCGTTGTTGTTATGGATGTTTATTATTTTATGTAGTTCCATGATTTTAATTGTGTCAATTGATGCGCCTTTTCAAATGTGGAAACATCAAAAAGAGCAACGCATGACCAAACAAGAAATCAAGGATGAGCGTAAAAATACCGATGGTAGCCCTGAAGTAAAAAGCCGGATTCGCCGTTTACAACAAGAGATTTCACAGCGAAGAATGTTACAGGATTTACCAGATGCAGATGTGGTGATTGTGAATCCTGAGCATTATGCAGTGGCGGTCAAATATGATCTAGAAAAAGCCAAGGCGCCCTATATTTTGGCCAAAGGCGTTGATCATTTTGCTTTTAAAATAAGAACGGTAGCTGTTGCTAACAACATTCCCATCGTCGTCTCAGCACGATTATCCCGCGCTTTATATTATTCAACGCGCATTAATCAACAGATACCGGATCTGTTGTTCACCGCAGTGGCACAAGTCTTAGCCTACGTATATCAACTCAACCAATTCAAATTAGGTCGAGGCCGACGTCCTGCTGCTTTACCTCAAGAGTTCACCATACCTGATGAAATTAGTCTGCCGGATGAGGCTAATTTATAGATAGACTTTCGGTTTCTGGCTTTTTTTTTGCAGTCTTCTTATTATAAAAGCGTAATGTCAAGGATTTGACACCAACCTATGATGGACATTATTAGCCAAGCAAGGTCGTATAAAGACAGATTGGTCGCATCTAAAATTCTCCAAGGACTCGGCGCGCCTTTATTACTCATTGCGATTTTAGCGATGGTTGTTTTGCCTATTCCACCTTTTATACTGGATGTTTTGTTTTCTTTTAACATAGCTATCGCTTTAGTGGTGCTCTTAGTCGCTGTTTATACACCTCGTCCTTTGGACTTTGGCTCATTTCCTTCTGCTTTATTGATAGCGACTATTTTGCGCTTGGCGCTTAATGTCGCATCAACCCGCGTGGTTTTATTAGAAGGTCATCAAGGTGCTGATGCCGCCGGCAAGGTCATTGAAGCCTTTGGTAACGTTGTGGTTGGAGGCAACTATACTGTTGGCTTTATTGTTTTTATGATTTTGGTGATCATTAACTTTGTGGTCATTACCAAAGGGGCGGGACGTATTTCAGAAGTGAACGCCCGCTTTACCTTGGATGCAATGCCGGGTAAACAAATGGCCATTGATGCTGATTTAAATGCAGGCCTGATTGAAGCTGACGAAGCCAAAGCCCGTCGCGAAGAAATTGTGAAAGAAGCCGATTTTTATGGCGCTATGGACGGTGCGTCAAAGTTTGTTCGCGGCGATGCTATCGCAGGAATTTTAATATTATTTATCAATGTTATAGGTGGTTTGTTAATTGGAACTATTCAATATGATTTAACGGTCTCAGCTGCGGCAGAATACTATATTCTATTGACCATAGGTGACGGAATTGTGGCGCAAATTCCAGGATTGGTACTGTCCATTTCTGCAGCACTCATCGTTACTCGCCAAAACGAAACGGGTGATATGGGAGAAATTGCTTTTGCACAAATGTTTGATACCCCCCGTTCTTTGGCTGTGGCATCAGGGGTTTTGCTGTTAATTGGTTTGGTCCCGGGCATGCCCTGGTTGTTTTTTTTCGTAGGCCTTTTAATCGGTGGTATGGCTTATTACGTACATGTTCGAAATAAAAAAAATACAGTGCAAGAACATGAGAAAGCGGAGAAAGAAGTGGCTGAAGCGCCACCTCCTGAATTGGGGTGGAACGATGTGAAGCATGTGGATGTGCTGAGTCTTGAAATTGGTTTTCGACTCATTAGTTTGGTTGATGTTCAGAAAGGTGGGCAGCTGTTAACACGCATCAAGGGCGTTCGTCGTAAGTTATCACAAGAACTTGGTTTTTTAATTCCGCCAGTGCATATTAAAGACAACCTTGATTTAGCACCAAATAGTTACACGATTAACATATCGGGCGTTTGTGTTGGTCAAGCGGAAATCCAGATGGGTTGTGACTTGGCTATTAATCCTGGTCAGGTGTACGGCAATATTGATGGCTACACAACCCAAGATCCTGCTTTTGGTTTAGATGCGGTTTGGATTGCTCCTGAGCTAAAAGAAAAAGCTCAAACGCTTGGTTATACTGTGGTTGATATTGCAACTGTGATTGCACCCCATCTCAATCATATTTTATTTGAACATGCCTCACAGTTATTGGGTTATGATGAAGCCCAACAGTTGTTTGACTTACTCACTGAAAAATCACCTAAATTAATTGAAGGGCTCATTCCAGATGTCTTGCCCCTTGGGCAAGCTGTTAAGGTTTTACAAAACTTACTGAATGAAGGTGTTTCGATTCGAGATTTACGTACCGTTGTACAGACATTGGTTGAATATGCGCCTAAAAGCAAAGATCCTGAATTGCTCACAGCCGCTGTTCGCATTGCTTTAAAGCGAATGATCGTCCAAGAGCTTTGTGGTCAAGACAACGAAATTCCTGTGATTACGCTGTCGCCTGATTTGGAACAAATCTTGCACCAATCTATGCAAGCCAATGAAGGCGAAACGCCACATATCGAGCCTGGCTTAGCTGAACGCTTACAACAATCACTCAAGCAAGCATCGCATCAGCAAGATATGCAGGGGCAACCATCAATTTTGTTAACATCAGGAATGTTAAGAACGACATTATCGCGCTTTGTAAGGCATGCTATTTCAGGATTACGGGTTCTTTCTTATCAAGAAATACCTGATGAAAAACAGATAAAAATTGTGGCATCGGTCGGGCAATAGGAGGTTTCCTTGAAAATAAAACGATTTTTCGCTAAAGACATGCGTTCTGCTATGACCCAAGTGAGAGAAGCTTTTGGTGCAGATGCTGTGATCATGTCCAATAAAAAAGTAACGGGTGGAGTCGAGGTCGTTGCTGCTATGGATTATGAATTAGAAGCTGATGGACGCTCTCAGTATTCCGAATTATCCCGTACCAATCAGTCTTCTTTCGATGCAAGTATGTCTAACAACACTATTTTGGCAGCTCCCAAAGAAGATGCCCTTGAAGCTGCTCATCTGAAAAAAAGTTCGACGCCGGCGGTGTCATCGAATAAACCACAACGTCAGCCCGTAGATGATGCAACGGTTGATTCTTTAAAAGCTTTGTTGGAAAGGCAAAGCCAGCGGTTAAAACGAGAAGAAGCGGCTGAGTTGGAAAATAAGCCATCGCCGTTACCAGGCGGTGAGGCACCAAATAAAAATTTACCAGCATGGGCAAAATCTTTAGAACGCAATACCAAGTCTTCACGGCCACCTCTTAAACCCGTCTCTGAGCATGGTAGCGCGATCAACGAAACAGTGACTCAAGACCTTGGGCAGATGAAAGCAGAAATGAAATCGCTTCGCTCTCTATTAACTCACCAAGTGAATACGTTGATGCAAGATCAAAAACAAAGAGAAAATCCTTTGTGCTGTATGCTTGAAAAGCACTTGATTGAGTCTCAATTTTCAGATGTGATAGCCGCACGCCTGTCTGAAATGGCGGCACGCTATGAGCCAGAAGTGATGATTGATCAGCTGCCTAAATTGTTGGCCAACATGATTTCTATTCAGCGAGACGACATTGTGCGCCAAGGGGGGGTCGTGGCACTCGTAGGGCCGACTGGAGTAGGAAAAACCACGACCTTAGCCAAATTAGCTGCACGTTATGCTGCCCAGCAAGGCGCAGATAAGTTGGGCTTGATTACCACGGATCATTATCGCATCGGTGCATTTGAGCAACTGGCAACGTACGGTCGGATCATGGGTTGTGCCGTTAAAAAAGCGACCAATGAGAAAGAGCTTGAACAAGCATTGTATCAGCTTCGTACCCGCCATTTGGTGTTAATTGATACGGCGGGCATGAGCCAACGCAACATGCAATTGTCACAGCAGTTGGACAATTTAATGGCCAATCCAAACTTGCCTATTCGAAGTTACTTGGTGATGTCAGGTGTGGCTCAACGGCAAGTTGCCATGGATATAGTTAACAAATTTCAGCGCATTCCTCTCTCGGGTTGCATCTTAACCAAACTTGATGAAGCCATTGATATTGGCGGTGTCCTGAGTGTTTTGATCGAGCAGGATATTGGTTTAAGTTATGTGACCAATGGTCAGCGCGTTCCAGAAGATTTGAATTTAGTTGATCCAGATGCACTCGCTCAAAAAGCGCTAGAGATGATATTGGCACAGAAACCCAAAGAAAAATCAGTTCACTGGTCACACAACTTGGTTGAGGAATATTAAATCGATGACGACAGCGAACGAACATCTGCAAACCAAGTCTAAAATGATACCCATGCAAGATGTCAAGGTTATCGCGGTGACTGGTGGCAAGGGCGGGGTAGGTAAAACCAGTGTTTCATTTAATACAGCCATTGCTCTTGCTAAAGTAGGCAAAAAAGTGCTGATATTAGACGCTGATTTTGGCTTGGCTAATATCGATGTGATGTTCGGTATGAGAGCCCTTAAAAATTTATCTCATGTGGTATCAGGACAATGTACTTTAGCAGATGTCATGTTGCCAGGCCCGTATGGGATTCAAGTGATTCCATCAGCTTCGGGTATGTTGAGCATGACTTCGCTGTCTCAACAACAGCAGGTTGGTTTGATTCATGCCTTTAGTGATTTGCAAGACACGTATGATGTTCTCTTGATTGATACGGCCGCAGGCATCTCAAATCAAGTTCTGAACTTTTCTTATGCCTCTCAACATGTAGTTTTAGTGGTGTGCGATGATCCATCATCGATAACAGATGCGTATGCACTTATGAAGCTTCTTAAAAATAGATATCAAGTTTCTCATTTTAAATTGGTTGTGAATATGATTCGAGATTTATCCTCAGGTGTAGACGTTTATTTACGTATAAAGAAAGTCGCTGAACTGTTTCTTGACGTGGTCATTGAGTTGGTTGCTACGGTGCCCTTTGATGAAAACTTACGGCAAGCCATTCGATGTCAAAAACCGGTTGTCGATATGTTTCCTTCAACACCGTCATGTTTCGCGTTTAATAATTTAGCAAAACAAGTCAATAGCTGGCCGACACCACATCATCGCGCTGGGCATATTACATTTTTTATGGAACGTTTGATGTCTCATCAATCGCATTTTGACGAGGGACTTTATTGTGATTAAAGCAATAAGTTATACTGAAATCGATAACAAACAAGATCTCATTGAAAAATATTCACCCTTGGTGAAGCGAATCGCCCATCATTTAGCAGCACGATTACCAGCGAGTGTGCAGGTAGATGATCTGCTACAAGCTGGTATGCTTGGCCTTTTTGAAGCGGCAGGCAAATTTGACAGCACAAAAGGCGCTAAATTTGAGACCTTCGCTGGAATTCGAATTCGTGGGTCTATGCTAGATGAAGTGAGAAAAGGTGATTGGGTGCCTAGATCAGTCCACCGCAACAATCGTATGATCATGGAAGCGATGGTTCATTTAGAGCAGGAGTTAGGCCGAGATGCTCGAGATATTGAAATTGCAGAAAAATTAGAATTCACAGCAGATGAGTATCATGCTGTTTTAAAAGATGTTTTTGTTGGAAAAGTGATTGGAATTGAAGATTTAGGCATTCCATCTGATATGCTCCATAACAACTTAGATGAAAATTTAGATGGAGCTTTTGAGAAATTGGTCGATAGTTATTTTAGACAAGCATTAACAGATGCGATTAAGACACTGCCTGAACGAGAGGCTTTGGTTTTGTCCTTGTATTACGACGAAGCCCTAAGTTTAAAAGAAATCGGTATGGTTCTGAGTGTGAGTGAGTCAAGAGTAAGTCAAATTCATAGTCAAGCACTGCTTCGATTAAAAGGCAAATTAAGAAATTGGAGCAACAATGGAAGTTCAGTCTAGGTTTTTATTGGTTTTTGGAGGATGTTTTGAATAAAAACATGAAAATTTTGATCGTAGATGATTTTTCAACTATGAGAAGAATTGTAAAAAACTTATTACGTGATCTGGGTTTTAACAACACCCAAGAAGCTGATGACGGCTTGACTGCTTTGCCTATGCTACAAAATGGAGATTTTGATTTTGTAGTGACAGATTGGAATATGCCTGGAATGCAAGGCATTGATCTTCTCAAAGCGATTCGCGCTGACGAAAAATTAAAGCATCTCCCCGTTTTACTGGTTACTGCAGAAGCTAAGAAAGAACAGATTGTTGAAGCGGCTCAAGCAGGGGTAAACGGTTATGTTGTTAAGCCCTTTACAGCAGGTACACTTAAAGAAAAGCTCGATAAAATTTTTGAACGATTAGAATAAAAGGTGTAGCACAATGGCAGTAAAAGATGGTCATTTGATTGATTTAGAGACCGCTAAAGAGTTAGTTAGTTTACTGGAAAACAATGAGCAGCAGAAAGCAGATGCTTTGTTTACCAGCATTGCTGAGCCTTTAAAAAACGAACTTTTTGCAGAGGTTGGTAAACTCACTAGGCAATTACACGAATCCATTAACAATTTTCAATTGGATAGTCAGACGACAAGTTTATTGCAGGTTGAATTACCTAATGCCAAAGAAAGTTTAAACTACGTGATTCAAATTACTGAAGAAGCAGCCAATAAGACAATGGATCTGGTTGACGAAGTTCAACCGTTGGCGACGGATTTAAAAACTAAAATTGATGGCTTAGAGCCGTTATGGCGAAAATTGATGTCACGCGAAATTGACATCGAACAGTTTAAACATTTATGTAAAGAACTTGACTTGCATATTAGTCAAGTTCAAAAAAATGTTGGACGTTCTTGTGATTTACTTAGCGAGATCGTTCTTGCTCAAGGATTCCAAGATTTGTCTGGACAAGTACTTCGTCGTACCATTGACCTAGTACATGAAGTTCAGGATAACTTGGTTGGGATGTTAAAGATTTTTGGGCAAATATCCCCAGAAATCGATACAGGAATTGAAGTTGAAGCAGTCAAAAAATCTCAAGCTTCTACGACAAAAGCAGAAGGGCCTATTGTAAATAAAGAAGGCCGAACAGATGTCGTGCAAAGCCAAGATGAGGTTGACGATTTATTGTCAAGCTTGGGATTTTAGTCTGACATCAGGAAGGTGGTATGGATCTTGATGAAGATATCTTGCAAGACTTTCTAGTCGAAGCAGGTGAAATCATAGAGTTACTACAAGAGCAGCTTGTAGATCTGGAAAATAATCCTGAAGACAGCGATTTATTGAATGCTATCTTTAGAGGTTATCACACGATTAAAGGTGGCGCTGGTTTTTTAAGCTTAACACCTATGGTTGAAGTCTGCCATGGAGCTGAAAACCTGTTTGATTTATTGCGTCAAGGTAAAGTTGCCATTACGCCAGAATTAATGGACATTATTCTTGAAGCCACCGATACCGTCAACAGAATGTTTGCTCAATTACAAGCTCGTGAAGATGTCGATCCTGGTGAGCCTGAACTCATTAGTAACTTAAATCGATTGGCAGGGCTTGAAGATAGTACCGCGGTAGCGGCACCCACTGCTGCTGTCGAAGTTGCACCCGATCAACAGGGTGGCAGCATTGATGAGATGACATCGGAAGAATTTGAAGCGTTATTGGATGGATTAAATTCAGACGTCAGCTCTGAACCTACTGCTACCGAGCCCGCAGCGGAGACAGAACCTACTGCTGCAAGCCCGCCTGCAAATGGTGATATTACCGATGATGAATTTGAAAAACTATTAGATGAATTGCAAGAAAATAAAAATTCGCCCACCGCAGCAGCACCAGCACCAGCACCAGCACCAGCACCAGCTCCTGCACCAGAGTCACCTCCGAGTCCTGCAGGGGAATTGATCGCAGAAGCACCTAAGTCGGCTGAACAGTCAAGCCCTCAACCAAAAGCAGTCGCTAAACCAAAAGCTGACGCTAAACCAAAAGCTGATGCACCTGCACCTGAAGCAACGGTTCGAGTCGATACAGCTCGTCTCGATAGTATCATGAATATGGTGGGTGAGTTGGTTTTGGTCAGAAATCGTTTGGTGCTATTAGGTTTAGAGCGCAGCGATGAAGAAATGAGTAAAGCGCTGTCCAATTTAGATTTGGTCACAGGTGATTTGCAGGGTGCGGTGATGAAAACCCGCATGCAGCCAATTAAGAAAGTTTTTGGCCGGTTCCCTAGAGTTGTACGAGATTTATCTCGAAGTTTAGACAAGAAAATTGCTTTAGAATTGGAAGGTGAAGAAACCGATTTAGATAAAAACTTGGTTGAAGCGCTTGCCGATCCCCTAGTGCATTTGGTGCGCAACTCCGTGGATCATGGTATTGAAATGCCCGATATAAGGGCGGCCAATGGTAAAGATCCACAAGGCACCATTGTCTTATCAGCATCACAAGAAGGTGATCATATTCTGTTGAAAATTGTAGATGATGGTGCGGGTATGGATCCCGAGAAGTTAAAAAACATCGCCATCAGTCGTGGGATTCTCGATGAAGATTCAGCTGCACGGATGACTGACAATGAAGCTTATAACTTAATCTTCCAGGCTGGATTCTCGACCAAAGAAGAAATTTCAGACATCTCCGGTCGAGGTGTGGGGATGGATGTTGTTAAAACAAAAATTTCTCAGTTAAACGGTACGTTATTTGTTGATTCTATTTTAGGACAGGGAACGACATTAGAAATCAAAGTTCCTTTGACATTAGCAATTATGCCGACCTTAATGATCGTTGTAGCAAATAGAACATTTGCTTTGCCTTTATCAGGTGTCAGTGAAATTTTTAATCTAGATTTACAAAATGTCAATGTGGTGAATGGCCAATTGGCAGTCATTGTCAGGAACAAAGCGATTCCGATTTTTTACTTAGATGAATGGCTACATACAGACAGAGAAGTGATTAAAGAATTGGCCAAGGTTCGTAGTGTGGATCGTAAAAAACAAGGTCAAGTTGTGGTTGTGCAAGTGGGAACGATGTCGGTTGGTTTGATCGTCGATTCGTTAATTGGACAACAAGAAGTTGTCATTAAACCACTCGGTGCATTGTTGCAAGGTACGCCTGGTATGGCCGGTGCAACTATAACTTCAGACGGTGGAATTGCATTAATCCTAGATGTGCCCTTGTTGTTGAAGTTTTATACAAATTCAGGTAATCATCAGAATTTGCTACCCAACTAGCTTAATATCTTCTAGTATTTTAAGTAGACAATTTTATTATAGGATTGATTATGCCAGTCAGTGTCATTATTGTGGATGATTCCCGCTTTTTCAGAACTAGAATCAAAGATATCTTAGAGCAAGATCCCGGAATTAAGGTGATTGATTCTGCTGAAAATGGTCAATCGGGTGTGGAGAAAGTCATAGAACAGCAGCCCGATGTCGTGGTGATGGATATTGAGATGCCTGTTAAAAATGGTATTGAGGCAACCAAAGAAATTATGCAAAAAAGCCCTCGACCTATTCTTATGTTTTCATCCTTAACATTAGAAGGGGCTCAATCAACCTTAGATGCATTAGCCGCAGGCGCCGCTGATTTTGTGACCAAGCAATTTGATGAAATAGCGGAGCGTCCAGAAACAGTGGCTGCTTTACTCCAAGAAAAAATTAAAATTTTAGCAAAAGATGTTCCTGGCACATCAGATATGCTGTTAGAAAATTCGACGCCCAAGGCAGCTAGAACAGAGAAATCTACGGTCAGTAGTAAGGTGAATTACAATATCAGCGATCCGCCGATCCGGGCAACAGGTAAAAGTTATAAACTCTTGCTGATTGGAACTTCCACAGGTGGGCCTGCTGCATTACAAGAAGTGCTAACTCAATTTCCGAAAGACTTTCCAACCCCAATTCTACTTATTCAACATATGCCAGCCGCTTTTACGCCGGCTTTTGCTTCTCGCTTGGATACCCTCTGTGAAATTTCGGTGAAAGAGGCTGCCGATGGTGACGAATTAAAAGTGGGTTCGGCTTACTTAGCCCCCGGCGGTAAGCAAATGACGGTTAATAAAGTCAACTCGTTAACCATTAAATTGAGTATAACCGATGGCAATGAGCAGCTTATTTATCACCCTTCAGTTGATGAAACTTTTAAGTCAGTTGCCAACCAAATTGGTGGAGATATCTTGTCGGTTGTACTGACAGGAATGGGAGCTGATGGCAAAGAGGGTGCTAAAGTTTTAAAAGAAAAAGGAGCGACTATTTGGGCGCAAGACGAAGCCTCAAGTGTGGTTTATGGGATGCCTCAGGCGGTTGCCAGTGAAGGCTTGTCGAGTCATTCGATAGCACTAGAAAAAGTTGCGTCTTGTATTATAAAAGAAATGATAAACTAACCACAGCTTAATCGAAAACGTCATTGATGTGGTATGTTTGTTGCTTTACTTAGAGTAGTAGGTGGCTTGTTGATATTGACGAGTGACTTCATGGCTAGCAAACAATAAATCAAGTACGATGAGGTAAGTGTCGTTGAGAGTATGGACGGTTGCGAATCAAAAAGGCGGAGTGGGGAAAACAACATCAGTAACCACTCTGGCAGGTGTTGCCTTAAAAGAAGGCAAGCGCGTTCTGTTAATTGATACGGATCCACATGCATCGTTAGGCTATTATTTTGGCGTCGATTCTGATGCCATCAACTTCTCCTTATTTGATATTTTCAAACATCATGAAAATTTACAACCTGAAATGGTTAGGAAAGCTATTATTGAGCTGCCTATTCCAGGTCTACATCTCCTTCCTTCGAACATCGGTTTATCTACTATTGATCGCGCTATGGGACATCATGAAGGCATGGGATTGGTCATTAAAAATATCTTGAAAGTGTTGAAAGATGAATATGATTTGGTGCTCATTGATTGTCCGCCTGTTTTAGGGGTGTTGATGGTGAATGCTTTGGCCGCTTGTGACTTGATTATCGTGCCTGTTCAAACCGAGTTCTTAGCCATAAAAGGGCTGCAACGCATGATAAAGACACTTGTTTTAATGGGGCGTTCACAAGATATTGAATATCGTTACCTTGTCGTACCCACCATGTTTGATCGCCGCGTGCGTGCCAGTCATGTGGCTTTGGAATTTTTGCTTCATGAGTGTAAAGAACATGTTTGGGATAATGTCGTCCCGATTGATACGAAATTTCGCGATGCGAGTTTGGTGCATATTCCCGCAACTCATTACCTAGGCACATCTCGAGGTGTCGGTATCTACAAAGCATTGTTTGATTATTGCATGCAGCGGGAGGCCGGGCATGTCTACCGAGGTCGATAAGGAAGTTATTGCTTTTTTTGATGTGCTACTCGACGAAACTTTATCTAAAAAAAAAGCAGCTTCAACTGATGTTGAAGCCGATTCTCAGCATTCATCAGATGCATCCTTAGTTACTTCCAAAATTGATTCCGGTGAAGGCAATGAAGCTAAGCTTGAGGTCGAAGCAGCAGCCGATCCAGAGGTTGCAGTAGCAGCCGAGCCAGAGGTCGAAGCAGCAGCCGAGCCTGAGGTTGAAGCAGCAGTTGAGCCTGAGGTTGAAGCAGCAGCCGAGCCTGAGGTTGAAGCAGCAGCTGAGCCAGAGGTTGCAGCAGCAGTTGAGCCTGAGGTCGAAGCAGCAGTTGAGCCTGAGGTCGAAGCAGCAGTTGAGCCAGAGGTCGCAGCAGCAGAGCCTGAGGTTGAAGCAGCAGCTGAGCTTGAGGTCGAAGCAGCAGCAGAGCCTGTGGTCGAAGTAGCAGCTGAGCCTGAGGTCGAAGTAGCAGCTG
>JADHND010000035.1 GCA_016779685.1 Shewanellaceae bacterium
TACCATTCTTTGGTCGTTGCTGAAACGTCGTTACCCGCATGCTTGGCCATCACTGCGCGCACCGAATGCGGTCTGATCATGGCGCTCCAGCATCGGGTCTTACCGCCATGGGGGGTACAGTTCCATCCGGAATCGATTCAGACGGCATATGGCTATCAGATCATGAGCAACTTTTTGCAGCGATGTGTCCCGGCATCGCCACTTCGATCGTTGCCGCCACCCGTGATACGACCGCCCACTCAACAGCCCTATCGCTGTTGGTATCAAACCATGCCGCTTACCGTGGCGGCGGCGGATGTGTTTGAAGCCCTGTTTGCGACGGCACCTTATAGTTTTTGGCTCGACAGCCAAACCGATGCGACCACGGAGGCACGTTTCTCTTTTATGGGCGCAGTGGCGGCTGAAGCTGTGTTGTCCTTTGCCAGGCAAGGCGCAGCAACGGATCCGGAGCCCGGTGAGCAACATCTACGCGAACTGGAACAAGCGCTGAGCCAAGTGCAGGTGGTCAATGCGGCTGCCTTGCCGTTTGATTTTTGTGGTGGATATGTTGGCTTTATGGCGTATGAAATGCGCGCAGTGCTGAGTGACTCTGGGTGTCGGCATCGCCAAGCCCTGCCAGATTCAGCTTGGCTGAAAGTTGAACGATTTTTGGCGTTTGATCAATTAGAACAAAGGATTTGGTTGGTGGCCGTCGCCAATCATACCGCAGCGGATGCTGCGCAAACTTGGTTGCATACCATGGAGCAGCAACTTAGGGACTTGTCTCAACAACCAGCTCCCATGGCCACCGTTCCAGCGCCGCCTGCCTCCAATGCTTCTTTTACTTGGCAGTTGGATCAGTCCATGGCTGAGTACAGTGCCAGTATTGATCAGTGTCAACAACATATTCGGGCGGGGGAGTCTTATGAAATTTGTTTGACCAATCGTTTTGTCGGGCAGTTTAATGGCGACCCACTGGCATTGTACCGTTGTTTGCGTGAAGACAATCCTGCTCCTTTTGGCGCTTTTATTCGAGTAGGTGAACATCGAATTTTGAGTACATCGCCAGAACGTTTTGTGCAGGTGAATCGACAAGGTCGGGTCCAAGCCAAGCCGATTAAAGGCACCAGTCCTCGTTCTGATGATGCGGCTCAAGATGCTGTGCTGCGGGCCAATCTGCGGGCGTCGATAAAAGATCAGGCGGAGAACCTGATGATTGTCGATTTAATGCGCCATGACCTGACGCAGGTGTCCAAGACAGGCTCTGTTAAAGTCCCGAAGTTGATGGACATTGAAAGTTATCAAACCGTGCATCAAATGGTCAGTACGGTTGAGAGTCAGTTGCGACCTGAGGTGACCTTAATCGATCTGTTGCGAGCCGTGTATCCAGGCGGATCCATTACGGGTGCCCCCAAACGACGCACGATGCAGATATTGGATACGCTGGAACCAAGTGCCCGTGGTATTTATTGTGGGAGTTTGGGTTTTCTCGGTTACAACCGAGTCGCTGATTTAAACATTGCCATTCGAACACTCTCTGTAGATGAGCAACAGATACAGTTTGGCGCCGGGGGCGCGATCACGTTTTTATCAGATCCGGTTGCGGAGCAGCAAGAAGTCTTACTTAAAGCCCAAGCTTTGTTAAAACCTTGGTGGCGTTATTTGACTCAAAGTGATACGCCTTATCAGCTTCACTTGGTCGAACGCACTTTGCATTTAACGCCTATTTCGGCAGGCAGTGATGTTTGAAGCAGCCAACACCAATGCTTCATTGGAGTTAGAGGCGCATTATTGGTATCAGTTTAAGCTGCATCACAGGCTGTGTTTATCACGCTGGCTGTTATCGAATGACCTGATCACATTTAGATTTCGCAGCAGCCACTGACGTTGGTCCATCTATTTTTTCGGTATGGCCATGAGGAAAAAACTTGGTCTTAGTGAAGCGATGACGGCCATTTTTGCGTTATACGCCACCTTATATTATACCGTGATTTAAATCGTGGCCATTGCTAAAGGCATGTTACATTAATAGCATGCTGACAATGGTGGTTTCACCTAATATCGTCTACTCTTTTAAAGGTAAAGTACGCTATGCTTTAAGTGTGCTTTCGTTTTTTAATCATGCGAACAGAGTGATTGCGAGAATGTTTCTCTAGGTAAAATTCTCATATCATCTCTAGTTTGACTACTCAATGTTTTAAGGAGTTTGTTATGTTATATAAATTGATGTCGATTTTGATTCTGGGTTGGATGTTACAAGGGTGTGATGATGATACGGATGCCAATACCAATACAAATATCAATCCAACAGAGACTGTACTCACAAATGTAAGTTATCTTAAAAGTGGTATGCTCGAGGCGAATATTGGCGTGCCTGATCAATTGAATATGGCCAATCGAGTGACTCGACTCGATTTTGAGATTGAAGTTGATACGTTCGAGAATTTGAAAACTGGAATTGGAACAGACACTGTATTTGACCTTGACGGTGAGGATCGGCAAGATGGTTTTGACCCGAGTTCTCATAAGAATTACCAAATTCAATCGGAGCATTTATTTGTTAAGGACAGCCATGATGTCAAGCATCCTTTGACTTTGTACTTGATTCCAGCGACCAGATCCGTGTCTCATGTTGGTAAAGTCTTCTTCTTGGTATTAGCAACCTTAGATAACATTGGTTATAATTTTATGGTGCGGTCTCAATGGCATTCGACCTTTGCTTTTGAAACAGTATCTAATCACTACTGGGTGACTCCCCTGCATAATTCTTCTGCGATGGCTGGTCACAATACCACCCGATTTAATACAAGAGCTCCTACCAATTGGATAGGTGTCGGGTATAATTTAGATGACATGGCGATTGGGTCAGATGAGTCATTTCAAAGAGCACTGCCTGAAGATTATATGTCTGAACGTTGTTTTAAAAAATATGACGATTGTCTAACTGATAGTTACGTTGTAGAAAAACAACAGTTCACTTTTTTACAGCCGTTAGCACCACTCGCAATGATTAGTTTTAGGTGGCATGATTATGCCATACAAGCTGACAGCTTCGCAAACCATGTCAAGGGTGGTGTAGTTAGCTCAGAGATGGAAGATGATTTGTTAAGCGAAGTTAAGAATAAGTTGGCAACTTTCTTGAGTCCTCATTCGGATATTGGCTGGTTTGGCATGTCTGTCGCTGCTCGAGAGTTGATCGACCGTTTGCATTATACACAAATTAACTTTAAATTTGTTGAAGGTGATACTTCATTAACTGGTTCTGATATTAAAATAAAAGACATTACAAAAATGGAATACGAGGATGTCAGTTTATTGCCTGATGATTACCAAGCGGCAACGCCGAAATCAACTGAGTCATTAATGTCAAGTTTGTTAGTTCCAACCGTTTTAAAATTCGATGCTAAACCAAATTATTCATCAGTGGATACAGTGAATAAGCAGTAGTAGCCTAACACTGGCTTTTACTTGAACCCTTGGTGTAAAATCAAGGGTTTTTTGTCTGCCTCATTTAGGAATAGCAGGGGATATACTATTTTACGTCAATTTCAATCCGGTATCATCTGGGTAGCAGCCCTATTTAGCCTGTACCTAGCGCCTGCAATAAGGGCACAGGAACGATTGGCATTGGTTTTACCTCAGTGGTTGCCAGCCTTACCCAGACCATTAAGCTATGAGGCTGCGGTTGAACGCATCGAATGGGCGTATCGCTGTGGTTATGTGGCCGCTTCACAGTTGCGCTCAGCTGCGACCGTGTTAAGGGATGTTTATGAGCAGGGGGACGGTCGTTTGTATCGACAAGTCATTTATCCGACATTTACGATCCGTCCCAGCGTGTTTGATGCTCCTACCCAGCGTATGGCGTCTTGCGCTGAGCCGAATCCACATCAAATGTTAGGTGTTGCTGTGTCAAAGATGGCGCGGTCGTGCGAACTTCAGCGGCATCAAGCCTACCTTGAGGGGTATATAACGGAAGCGACATACCTGGCGCTAAAACAACGCCATCTTGCTCCTTTGGATCGAGAGCATTCTGGCGAAATTTTTTGCTTTCCTTAAATAGCCTTGCCGATCATAGGGTGACGCCATGTCGGTAATCAAGATGATGTGCTGCGCAAGAGGGTAGGTTATGTTGGATAAATATTGTGTGCCTAGTTCACAACAAGGGTTACAGCGTCTGCTGTGGTTACCGCAACGCCTTGGTCTTAAAGCCAATAACATGAGTGTGTTGGGGTTTGGATTTGGGCTGTTCGCCTGTGGGGCGATTGCTGCTTCGCAGCCATTGATCGGATTGATCGGGGTGTTGCTTAATCGTTTGTGTGATGGCTTGGATGGTGCCTTGGCTCGGCATGATGGCATCACCGATGCGGGCGGTTTTTTGGATGTGGTCTTCGATTTTATCTTTTATGCCTTGGTGCCGTTGGCGTTTGCAGTGGCGCAGCCAACCACCAATGCCTTAGCTGCAGCGTTTATGATCAGTGCCTTTATGGCCACTGGCAGTTGCTTTTTAGCATTCGCCGCGTTGGCACAAACACAAGACTTACCTAATCCGGTATCGCAACATAAGTCCTTTTATTACTTAGGTGGATTGGTGGAGGGTAGCGAAACACTGCTGTGTTTTATTGCTTGTTGTCTGGTGCCAACTGCTTTTAGCACCATTGCATGGATATTTGGTAGCTTGTGTTGGATAACAGCTGCTACGCGACTTTACTGGGGTTATCAGACACTAAAGCATCAAGGATCTTAAATGAAAGTGAAAGTTGGGTTGGGGCTCTTGATATTGAGCTGTTTTGGCATCGTTTTGGTATTTGACGTACATGAGTATGTCACGTTAGCCGCTGCGCAAACTCACTATGCTGCGCTGACCACTTGGGTGGCTCATTTCCCCTTACAAGCCGCCGGGATTTATTTTACGCTGTATGTGTTGGTAACGGCGTTGGCGTTGCCCATGGCGGTGGTGTTCAGTCTGGTGGGTGCTGCTCTATTTGGGCTCTGGTGGTCGTTGTTATTGGTGTCCTTTGCCAGCAGTTTAGGCGCCACCTTGGCTTTCTTAATGAGCCGTTATTTGTTTAAAGACTGGGTACAACACAAATTTGGCACGCATCTACAGCGTATCAATCAAGGCGTGGCGCAAGATGGTGCGGTGTACTTGTTGTCCTTGCGTTTGATTCCTTTGGTGCCCTTCTTCCTGATCAATCTGCTGTTTGGCCTAACTTCGATGCATCCTGGACGGTTCTACATTGTGAGTCAACTCGGCATGCTACCTGGAACCTTGATTTATTTAAATGCTGGCACGCAGTTGTTACAGCTTCGCACGACGGCGGATATTCTATCCCCCACTTTGCTGGGTTCGCTGATCTTGTTGGGCGTGTTTCCATTGTTGGCACGGTGGACGATGGCAGCATGGCACCGGTTTCAGCTTTATCGACGGTGGTCAAAACCCGCTCAATTTGATTACAACTTAGTGGTCATTGGCGCGGGTGCAGGGGGCTTGGTGACGACCTTTGTGGGTGCTGCCGTGGATGCAAAAGTAGCTTTAATTGAAGCGGATGCCATGGGGGGCGATTGTTTGAATACAGGATGTGTGCCTTCTAAAACGCTGATCCGCATTGGTCGTTTGCTGCATGATCTCCAGCACGCCAATACCTTGGGCGTACATACAGACGGTTCGGTTCGCATTGAGTTTACGGAGGTGATGCAACGCGTGCAGCAAATCATTCAACAGATAGCACCGCATGACGCCATCGAGCGCTACACCAAATTGGGGGCGGAATGTATACCAGGTCGAGCCTTAATCCGTTCGCCCTGGTCGGTTGAAGTGAATGGACGGCTGTTGACCGCCGAGCAGATCGTCATCGCGACGGGCGCGCGGCCGCTGGTACCGTCCATTCCTGGGCTGAGCGATGTCGCGTACTTGACATCAGATACATTGTGGTCGCTTCAGGAACAGCCACAACGCTTGTTGGTCTTGGGTGGTGGTCCGATTGGTTGTGAATTGGCGCAATGCTTTGCCCGCTTGGGTTCAGAGGTCACACTGGTTGAAAAAGCTCCCCAGTTGCTGATACGCGAAGATCCGGAGGTGTCCGATTGTTTGATGCGGCACTTGCAAGATGCAGGTGTAGCAGTGCTTATCAATCAAGAGGTGGTGTCTTTTCACCATGAAGCGGGGGTGCAGTCGGTCAAGATACAGCAGGGCACGACCACCCAAACAGTGGTGTTTGATAAGGTGTTGTTGGCTTTAGGTCGGGTAGCGAACATTGAAGGGTTCGGGGTTGAAGAGCTGGGCTTAGCTCAAACACCGGATCACAAGTTGGCTGTCAACGCGTATTTGCAAACGAGTTTCCCCAATATTTTTGCCGTAGGTGATGTCTGCGGTCCTTTTCAACTGACCCATGCGGCAGGTCACCAAGGTGGCTATGCCGCATTCAATGCTTTGTTTGGCCGGTTAAAAAAAATGCGCGTTGATTATAGGGTGATGCCGGCGGTGACTTATACTGATCCAGAAGTTGCGCGGGTCGGCTTGAATGAAACAGAAGCACGCGCAGCGGGTTTAGCGTATGAGGTAACGTGTTATGCGCTAGATGACCTCGATCGGGCGATTATCGAAGGCGCTACGGATGGATTTGTGAAGGTCTTGACAGTAAAAGGCCAAGACACCATTTTGGGCGCAACCATAGTGGGGTTGCATGGTGGCGAACTCTTAACCCAATTTACCTTAGCCATGCAAAATAAACTCGGTTTAAAGCAGTTGCTACGGATCATTCATCCCTATCCGACTTTAGGTGAAGCGGTACGCTACACCGCCAGTACATGGCGCCAAGCCCGCACGCCGTCATGGTTGCTCAAAGTATCCAAAAGTTACCATCGTTGGCGCCGGGGTTAGCGTACAGGTCTGAACGGGATCGGCTCATTGATGAGAGGGGCAATTTGTTGCGTGAGTACCCCGACGTGATCGATGTAGGCGCTGGGGTTGCTTAAGATGTGCGCCATCTGGATCCATTGACAAGCCATGGCATCGTCGTCTGCCTGAGCCGTGCCGCTTTGATATTGACACAACACCGCAATCAAGACGTAATGATGATGCTGACCGTTGGCATCAAACTCATTGACTTCAATCACCCCGACAATTTGCTCGGGTTCGGCGTGGACATGGGTTTCCTCCAACAACTCTCGTCGTGCGGCATCGACCAATGCTTCGCCAGCATGAACTGAGCCACCGGGGAACCCCCAACGTCCTAGCTGCGGTTCTTTACCGCGCTGGATGAGCAACAGTTTGTCGTCATGATACGTGATGGCCAAAGCGGCTACTTTGGGTACGCAAAATGCAGAGGATGGCTGGGACATCAGTTTGTTCCTAATAGCAAGGTATGACTTGAATTATAACGGAGTCGAGATACAAAAAGATAGGATAACTGCGTCTTTGGTGCTAGGGCACCACCTTAAACGCATAGCTCTAAGCTTGCCCTTCTTTATTTTTGACATAGACCCGTACAAAGTGACCTGAAGTAAGTTGGATAGGTATGGTGTGCTTGCCTGGCTTCGACAAAGTTAGCTGTTGTTTGAACGTCCAGCCATCGATTACATTATGGCGACTGGGTTTTCGAGATTCGACATTGATGCCTTCGGCAAAGGTCATGGCGTTGTTGGCGCCGTGATAAATCGTGACTTCAAGTGGAGGTTTGCCTATGACCTTCAAAGCGACCTGGGTCTTACTGACGGATTCTAATTTGACAAAAGGGTTAACCAAGATGCGTTTTGGCGTCCCCTTCGGTGGCTCCATGATGGGTTGACTTAACTGGATGGGCTTTGGTTGTTCGGGATAGATGAAGTGTTCATAACCGCCAACGATGGCAACAAAGCCGTTACCTGCCGCGTTCATCCGCCAAATTTTATTCACATTGCGATAACTACCTTCTGGTTTGATGATATCGAGTGGGTACCATTTACCTTGGCTGAATGCCCAGCCAACATAGGTGACTTGACGTCTATTGTAGCCCGTTCTGTTGATAGTAGGCGGTCCCGGTATTTCTAAAAAAGTACCAAACTTGTTTTCCTTACCCACAGTTTTTTTCGAACGACCGGCATAAGCAAATTGCCATGCTTGTTTTTTGGGTTTATAGAACATAGCATGGTAAGTATCAAACTCTGAGCTTACCCCGGTGTTCGTAGAGGGTGTGGTGGCTTGCTTGCGTTTTATCAACAGCGTTTGAATGGGTGAGGTGTTGTCTTTATAGGGTTCCCATTCTTTGAATTTTACGCCCGTGCCCTCATGGTCGAATGTACTATACTTGGCATCGGGATGACCGACCGCCAATAAATGGGACCAATCCGTAGCGCGTGTTATCGGCGTGTCTATTTGATCATACGACCAAAGCGAGAAGTTGAAAATGTAGGGTAGCCCCGTGTCTTTTTGACGTCTTGAGCCCAAATAACCAAAAGGGGTTGTGATGGGAGCATACAAGTCTTCTTGACCTGAGCTGGCCTCCGTCCGAATGACCCAGTGTTCAATATCCTTGTCTTTGATCATGCTGCTGCCAAAACGAAGATGTTGCGAATCTGGTCGAAAGCGTGCTCTGATAACACCCGCCTGATTAGGTTGGATAGCGGTGCCTTCTACCGTGATGCGTCTGAAAGTACCGACACCAAGGTCGGTTCTGGGGATTTTTTTGGCGATGAGCTGTACTTCGTAGCTGCCAGGTTTGACATCAGGTATGGTGACCTTCCATTGGGCAGAGTTGTCTGCTGATCGGGTTCTGGTGACGCAGGTCGCTGCGGTGGCTTCATTGGTTGCCAGATCCACCAATTGAACGGCGACCTCGGCTTGCTTCTGTAGTGCAAGGACTTCAATATGAGGCCTGAGTACCACATGACCTTCTTGTTGGAGATAAATCGGCCATCGCAGCGGCACCTCGGTTACCCCCCATCTATTTAGTTTGCGGTACTCAAACGGCGTGTTGCCTGACAAGGCTTTATCCGGCAACACATGGGCTTCACTTGATGGATCACCGACCCGAATGCCATGTTCAGCGGCAAAAAAAACATTATTGGGGTACAGCAACAGCATGTTATTGGGGGTCCATTGAATGTTGTATACTGAAATAGGTTTGTCCTTAATGGGCAATTGAGTTAAATCTGACCATCGCTGTCCCTCTTCTTGTAGCTTCGAAGACTTGGCTTCATCGCATTTGACTGTTTTGACGACCTTGGCTGGCGGTTGGTTTAACACTGCGGTGTCGTCTGGATTGTCGTCTGGATTGTCGTCGGGATTGTCATCTGGATTGTCATCGGGATTGTCATCTGGGTTGTTATTTGGATCATCATCAGGGCTATGGTCTGGGATGTGAGAAGAATCGTCCTGATGTGTCGGCTGTTTGTCGCTGCCGCCACCGCCACAGCCATGGAGGAGGAATATAAAGACCAGTACAATATATTTAAGCAAGGTTTTAATCCAAGATACGGACGCATTTATGATGTTATCGGTTATCAGCAAAAAAATTTGATTAAATTGATTACGCAGATTTGCGGTTGTTGGGTCTAAGGGAGCCTCAATGCTGTTGTTTTCAATTCAAATATGCTGTGGTATAGTGCAAACGACTCTCGTTGGCAGAGCTCTATTTTCATTAAGTCAAAAGGAGATTTACATTGACTGTTCAAACGATTCTCACCGCGCCCAATCCCCTGTTAAAACGTTCTGCAAAGCAGGTCGTCGATGTGCATTTGGTTCAAGATCTCATCGCTGATATGCTGGAGACTTTGTATGATACCCCCCATGGGGTGGGCTTGGCGGCGATGCAAATTGGCCGTCTTGAATCGGTTATTGTGATTGATATATCACCCAATCGAGATGCGCCATTGGTGCTGATTAACCCTGAGTTGATTTTGGGCGAAGGGCAAGTAACGAGTGAAGAAGGATGCTTGTCATTACCCAATTTTAATGCCTATGCTAAACGTTACGCAGAAGTCGAAGTGATGGGATTGGATGTGAGGGGCCAACCGCTCCATTTTGAAGCGGCGGGTTTTTTAGCGATTGTGTTGCAACATGAAATGGATCATCTGCGTGGTGTGATCTTGAGTGACCACGCCGAGCCATTGGTGCCCTTGCACATAGGACAATCTGCCTCTAAGCTATCTTAGGTCATGTGGCGACACCTTGTACGTTCGGTGTGCCATGCTCTGGTACTGCATGGAGCGTGTCCGTTGGCAACATAAGGAATCTATTGATATGAAAATATGTACTACCCGTTTAGCCGCGGTCTCAGGCGGTCATTGTCAACGTATCACGGTCAGCCGTTCGCGGCAGCCGCTTGATCCCGTCGAGGCGCAGGACAGCGCTGAAGACTGGTCTTATTTAAAGTCGTTTGAGTTGTACTGTCCTACTTTAGGCGGCGTTTATACGAAAGTTCGTGAATGGACGCGCCGTGTCTCACCTGCTGAGTATTTTAATTATCACAGCAGCTAAGTCTACTGCCAGCTCCGAGTGTCAGGGTTAGGGAAGTTCATGGGTCAACACGATGGTCTCGGTGCCCGTCTGGTAGAGAATCACTGGGTGCTCGCTGTCCTTGTGTGGTATCGTCGAAAATTCCAGTTGATATAAATCAATAAACTGTTTACTGACGTGTTGAATGAAACGTACACTTGGGTGGTCGCGTTTGAACCAATATTTTAACAAAATCGAGCCTTCCTGCCCGAGATCATAGAGCAAAAGATGATTTTTAACACGTTTCATAGCGATGTTATAAAGAGCAAAGGTTCGGTCTTTGATGTAGATGACATCCGTCATCCGATGTGGCTTGGCTTCATAGACTGGAATAATGGCATGTGAGCTGTCGATGTTTTCAAAAATAAAAAAATTGTACCCATAGCCATGATCTCGAATCAGAACGCCACCATGCATGTTATAAAAGGTGTCATTGTAGCCAGCATGATAATGTAAAAACTGGTCCGAAAACCGAATTTTGGGCAGATAAATGCGGTTAAGATCGAGGATTTGCCCCTGTTTGCCTTCAACATAGCGGATTTTATGCACCTGCTGCATATCAGCTTGCGGATAACAATGAAAAAAATTATGGATGGTGACATCACTGACCATGCGGCTGCTCTCTTGCGATAAAATTAAATGGTCGTCAACTCGATTGATGATCACTTGTGGCAGGGGGCTGTCGAGAAAATGAATGGTGTCGAATAAACGCGGCGCTGTGGGTGCGTAACCGCAGGCACGGTAATTGATGACATCAAAGCCGTGACGGCGTTTAAATTCGTAGGTGCGCTGGGGGTAGGGCGCCTCATCATAAAAAAGCTGATTGTAAATACGGCTGGGAATGGTCTGCGCAATGACAGAATAAGTGGTGGTTGCCGCACAGATGAGCAGAGCAAAGCGTTTTAACACGGCTGGCATAACGAGATCAGTGATAAGACTGGTTTACATGTCTTGAGTGTATCAAGTTCAGCGCCGATAGGAAACACCGAGAGCATATCTGGGCAGAGATGAAGGCAGTTTACTCAAGCTGTTATGGACCACGCTGCTCTGAAGTTAACAGCAACCATGGTCGCTTTTAAGCCAGCAGATGTCAGGCTAATAAAGTTAATTTTTTGTTTATTTTGGTTAATTAATTTATTTTTAATTCAAATGATGGTTATTTTTAATGTTTTTAATGTTTTTAATGTTTTTAATGTTGGTTTTTTGATTTAATGCGCCCTTATTTTTATTGTATGGGTTTTTTA